>NZ_JATABG010000015.1:0-24623 GCF_036533755.1 Vibrio sp. M260118
CCTTGGATTGACTGGAAAAATTTACCAGCAGGATATAGAGAGAGAGTTAAAGCTCTTTGTTTGCAGAGGCATTTATTTTCTGGTGATGGAGTTACTGGAGGTATAAATCTCAATATTTGCGCTTTAATCTCAAATGTAGCAGCAGAAAATTGGCTTTCTAATACAGGGGTGTTGTCTTTTTTGATGCCTCACAATCTGATTTTTCAGCAAACATATGAGGGGTTTAGAAATTTTGAAATCTCTGATGGAAGGCTGTATCTACAAGAGCTTTTTGATTGGAGTAAAGCGGGACACCCTTTTAAGCCAGTTACAATCAAATTTTCTACATATGTATATTCAAGAAAAGAGCGAGATTACGTAAAAGGAATCCCATTACACTTTGTTAGCAAGAAAAGGGGGCCTACTTTGCTTGAGATATCCAATGTATCAAGCTTTGAAGCTGTTGCAGATAAGTTTGACGTGTCTACGCAGCTGGCAGGAACCATTCACAGTGGCAATAATATTTTTAGTTACGCTAAAGACCTTGAGCAATTGAATGACTATAAGTCTATTGTTGGTGAATCTATTTATAAAGGACGAGAAGGGGTTGAGTTCTTTCCACAAGAGTTGTTTTTATTAGAATTTATTAAGGAGAATAAAGGTAAGTTAGAGTTTACTAACTACCAAGGAGGGACTCGGTCAAAATACAAGCTGAGAAAAACTAACATATTGCTGGAGAAGAAGTACATTTATCCATTGGTTAAAGGGACTCAGATTGAACCGTTCCATGTAAAAGAGACGGCGTTTTATGTTCCATTCCCGTATGAAGAGGGGAGTCGAAAAGCTCTATCAATTAAGGTGCTAAATAGCAATTCACCAATGTTGGCAAAATACTTCACAACCAACAAAAATATTTTGGAGCAACAGACGGATTACAATGACAAGATAATCGGGGAGAAAAACGTAAGTGCATTCTATTCTCTTGCTCGTGTCGGTGCTTATACGTATGGAAAACATTTTGTTTGTTTTCGTGATAACACCAAGTGGCAGGCTGCGGTAGTTAGTGAACTTGAAACTCCATGGGGCGAGGTTAAGAGACCCTTATTCCAGAACCATGCAGTGAGCATTTCACAAAGAGAGGATGGTACCTTCATTGGATTGGATGAAGCACATTTTATTTGTGCTATTTTGAATGCTCCGAGTGTAAAATCTTATATGGAAAATTCTAATGATAGTCGCTCTTTCAAAATTAGACCACCAGTGAATATTCCGGAGTTTAATGCTAAAAATACAACACATATGTCTTTGGCTGAATTATCAATACTGGCTCATGCGAAACGTTCGAATGGTGAATCCATAAAAGATATTCTTAATAAAATTAATGACTTAGTTGTCAATGGGTTATAGTAATTTTTGAGTTGAATGATTAAGACCAAGAATGCTAACCTTTAGCTGACTTCTAATTGTGATATCCCCCCACTTGCCTAAAGTGGGGGGGGGTATCTTATCCAACCAACTTTAATCCCTTCTGACCAGCAATCGAGACGTTGCCAGTGGCGGCGTCTACTATATGCTCGCTCCACCAGCACATCAGTTTACGCCTCTGCTCCAGATATTCAGCTCTGTTGTAGGCTCTTCTAACCTCATTCCTATCAATATGCGCTAATGCAGCCTCAATCACGTCAGGAGCAAAGCTCTGCTCATTTAGGGTGGTGCTAGCTAAAGCTCTTAGACCATGAGATACCAATCGCCCCTCAAAGCCCATACGCTTCAACGCCATATTTGCTGACTGACTATTCACGTGTCTATTCGGGTCTCTATGGCTCGGGAAGACATATTCTCTATGCCCGCTAATGGGTTCCATTGTTTTGAGTAGAGAGAGTGTTTGAGGTGTTAGCGGGACCGTATGAGGCCTTTTCATTTTCATACGTTCGGCAGGTACTACCCAAACTTCATTCTCAAGGTCAATGTCAGCCCAGCGAGTGGTAGCAGCTTCAATAGGGCGGGTCATGGTATGTAGTTGCCATTCAAGCAAGCAACGTATGGTTTTGGTTATGCTGGCATGATTTAGGTTGTGCATAAGCTCTGGAAGCTCTTCTGGCTTGATGGTTGCCATATTTTGAGTTTTGGGGGCAGGGAACAATTTGGTGATATCGCTTAAATAGTTCACTTCAATTGCCCCACTAGCAACTGCGACCCTCATTACTTCATTTATTATCCTACACAGTCGCTTAACGGTCTCCAAAGAACCATTAGCTTTAACAGGCTCCAATATCTCGACCACAAGGCGGGGTTTTACGTCTGTGATGGCTATGCTACCGAGTTTGGGAAGAATGTGTTTACCTAGATTCTGGTAAGCCTTCTCAGCCGTTTCTGGTTTAACGTTTTGTCTTTTTAACTCAAGCCATTTATCAGCATATTTTTGGAAGGTATTTGATAATGCTTCTTTTTCTCGTTTGAGTTGGTTGTCTCTATGTTGTTTAGGGTCGATATTCTCTACGAGTAGTTGCTTAGCCTCTTCCCTTTTCTTCCGAGCTTGGGCTAAAGACATATCTGGATACCTACCAAAACTGATATTGGTTCTCTTCTTGGTGATAGGGTGAGTGTACTTGAGGACCCATAGCTTAGAGCCATTAGTTTTTACTCTCAGTTCTAACCCGCCGCCATCCGATAGGGCATAATTTTTATCTTTTTCTTTTGCTTGTTTAACCTGAGTATTGGTTAACGGTAATGTCGTTCTAGCCATAATGTACCACCGAAAATGTCCAAAAATTATTGTGGTACATTGAATGGTACAATAAATCGTGGATGGTAAAAGGTGCCTGTGGCGCAATACGGATGATAAAACTATGGAAAGTATAGGTTTTAAAAGGGATTGTGGAATGTAGTGTACATATACGGAAGAGAGAGTGGTGGCCCCTCCCAGACTTGAACTGGGGACCAATCGATTATGAGTCGACTGCTCTAACCACTGAGCTAAGGGGCCTTGTAGGGCAATGATTATAGGGGATGCAGATCTGGCTGTCTAGATGCGAACTAGGGTAAATGCGCTTAGATTTTATCCACTTAAATCGTTAAGCAATAAAAAAGGTGAGCTAGTGCTCACCTTTTCATCAATCATAGCAAAACGAAGAAGTTTATTCGTCTAGGAAGCTGCGCAGAGTTTCTGAACGGCTAGGGTGACGAAGTTTACGTAGTGCTTTTGCTTCGATCTGACGGATACGCTCACGAGTAACATCGAACTGCTTACCCACCTCTTCTAGAGTGTGGTCAGTGTTCATGTCGATACCAAAGCGCATACGCAGTACTTTAGCTTCACGAGGAGTAAGGCCAGCAAGAACATCTTTAGTAGCTACTTTTAGGCTGCCAGAAGTGGCAGAATCTAGAGGCAGCTCAAGTGTTGTATCTTCGATGAAATCACCTAGATGCGAATCTTCGTCGTCACCAATTGGTGTCTCCATCGAGATAGGCTCTTTAGCAATCTTCAGTACTTTGCGGATCTTATCTTCTGGCATCTGCATGCGCTCAGCCAGTTCTTCCGGCAATGGCTCACGACCCATCTCTTGCAGCATTTGGCGTGAGATACGGTTAAGCTTGTTGATCGTTTCGATCATATGTACCGGAATACGAATAGTACGCGCTTGGTCTGCAATAGAGCGAGTGATCGCCTGACGGATCCACCAAGTTGCATAAGTCGAGAACTTGTAACCACGACGGTATTCAAACTTGTCTACTGCTTTCATCAAGCCGATGTTACCTTCTTGGATCAGATCCAAGAATTGTAGACCACGGTTGGTGTATTTCTTAGCAATAGAGATTACTAGACGTAAGTTCGCTTCAACCATCTCTTTCTTCGCACGGCGAGCTTTTGCTTCACCGATAGACATACGACGGCTGATGTCTTTGATGTTCTGTACCGTTAGTGATGTCTCTTCTTCGATCACTTTCAGTTTCGAAATCGAGCGACGGATATCGTCTTCGCTGCGACGGATCTTCTCCGCGTATGGTTTGTCAGAAGATAGAATCTCATCCAACCACGCTTCGCTTGATTCATTACCTGTAAACAGTGTAATGAACGATTTCTTAGGCATCTTGCCGTACTCTACAGACGCTTTCATGATCAGGCGTTCTTGAGTACGTACACGTTCCATAGAAGTGCGTAGCTCTTCAACTAGGTAGTCGAACTGTTTAGGTGTTAGACGGAACTCTTTGAATACATCAATAACCATCTCGTGCGCTAGCGTCGCTTTCGGGCTCTCGTTACCGTACTCGTTACACGCAAGTTGATAGTTTTGGAAAGTATTACGTAGTGCTGTGAACTTCTCTAGAGCAAGCTCAGGATCGATACCTGTATCTTCCTCTTCTTCCTCATCGTCCTCAGACTCTTCTTCGTCTTTCTCTTCAGCATCTTCATCTTCAAGATCTGACTCAGCAAGCTCAGAACCGATGTGCGTTGCTGTCGGTGCAGCAGTCTCATCAGCGTCTGGGTCTACGAAACCTGTAATAAGGTCGGTAAGACGTAGCTCTTCAGCCTGAATTCTATCAAATTGCTCAAGGATGTATGGGATAGTGCCTGGATACTCTGCTACTGAATTTTGAACTTGGTTGATACCATCTTCAATTCGTTTCGCAATATCGATCTCGCCTTCACGAGTCAATAGCTCAACAGTACCCATTTCACGCATGTACATACGTACTGGGTCAGTAGTGCGGCCGATTTCGTTCTCTACGCTTGAAAGCGCAGCAGCAGCAGCTTCAGCCGCATCTTCATCGGTAATTGTATCATCGTCATTCAGTGCAAGATCATCAGCATCTGGAGCAGTTTCTACTACTCGAATGCCCATATCGTTGATCATCTGAATGATATCTTCGACCTGCTCTGAATCGACAATTTCTGCCGGTAGGTGGTCGTTTACTTCTGCGTACGTCAGATAGCCTTGTTCCTTGCCTTTAATGACAAGTTGTTTTAGCTGTGACTGCGGATTTTGATCCATAGACGGTATCCAACTTAGTATCTAGTGAAGGAATTAGTATGCGAGTTGCAAACCACACATCTTAACAAATTTATTTATTGCTGACTATTCGAACAGGGTTACGCTTTTAAATCTAGCATCAAAGCTAGCAGCTCCCTTCTTTCTTCGGTTGATAAACCGACACTTCTTTCTTTGGCCTGCAGGTTTTCAATTTGTTTTTCGACGCACTGGGCAAGAATTTTATCCAGTGAATCTAAAAATATATCTTGTTCATTATCTTCGTCGAGGGGGATTTCCCACCCTGCAAGACGAGATAAGAGCGCCTCATGGCTACTATTTCGCCAATATTCTAATAACTGGCCCGTAGTGATATTGGGGTGCTGATGACAATAATCAAGCACCTCGACGAATAAACTGAGCCCGGGTACTGTTAACTCCCTCACAGTTGAGAGGTCTGGTACCATTTCAGCATAGCTCGGATTTTGAATAAGCAAAGCGATCACTTCGCGCATTGGCGTTCGTTTGATCTCTTTATGCGGTTGAGGTCGAGTTTCGCTACTTTTTTTGCGAGCTTGGCGCAGGCGATTATCAAAACCTGTGCGCTCATCGAGTAATTTTTCTAGTAGTTCTTGGAAGTACGGATCGGGAATCTTATCGATCAATGCACTCGCGTGAGCTCGAAGTGCTGACTTACCTTCATTGCTACCGAGATTTAAATTGTTAATCTCGATTAAGTTGTCGAATAGATAGCTTGATAAAGGAGTGGCTTGCTCTATTCGTTGCTCAAACGCTTCTTTACCGTATTTTCGGATATAGCTGTCTGGATCTTCACCATCGGGTAAGAATAAGAACTTAAGCGTATTACCTGTCTTTAGATATTGCAGTGCATTCTCAAGTGCACGCCATGCTGCTTCTTTACCTGCGCGGTCGCCATCGTAGCAACACACGACAGTATTGGTTTGACGAAATAGTAGCTGGACATGGTCTCCCGTGGTTGAGGTACCAAGGGAAGCAACTGAGTAATCAACGCCATACTGCGCTAACGCCACCACATCCATATAACCCTCAACTACTAAGATCTGAGGAGGCTCGCGGTAAGCTTGCATGACTTCATATAGGCCATACAGTTCTTTACCTTTATGGAAAATAGGGGTTTCCGGTGAGTTGAGGTACTTTGGTGTACCGTCACCGATGACACGTCCACCAAATCCGATCACTCGGCCACGACGATCATGAATAGGGAACATCACACGACCACGGAAGCGGTCGTAGCGATTACCTTTGTCGTTTTCGATCAGCATGCCACCATCGACAAGCATCTCTTGCGTTTGGGGTGTCTGACCGAAGTTCTTACGTACTAGATCCCATTCATCTGCGACATAACCGATACCAAACTTCTGCACGATTTGGCCTGATAGACCACGATCTTTGAGGTAATCAATGGCAATTTTGCTTTTAGGCTGCTTGAGTTGGTCACGATAAAACTGGCTAATACTGCCCATCAAATCGTAGAGGTTACGTTTCTTTTCAGTGCTTACCTTAGGCTGATTGGACTGAAAACTTCCGCCTTGGCGCTGTTCGCGTTGAACCTCTAGGCCTAGGAAAGAGGCTAGCTCTTCAATGGCTTCAGGAAATTCCAAGCGCTCATACTCCATCATGAAATCGATGGCGTTACCATGAGCACCACAGCCAAAACAGTGATAGAACTGCTTCTCCTGCGAAACACTAAAAGAGGGGGTTTTTTCGTTGTGGAATGGGCAACATGCGCTATAGTTTTTGCCTTTTTTCTTAAGTTTTACGCGAGCGTCTATGATGTCGACAATATCAAGTCGAGCGAGGAGGTCATCAATGAAGCTACGAGGGATTGTTCCTGCCATAAAACCTTAGAAAAATGCACTAACTATACTCTTCACTAAATAGAGTATGTAAATAGTTAAGAGGTAGATACAAACAAGCCGCGCATTCCGAAGGATAGCACGGCTTGTAGTAATTGGGTTGGGATATTAAGCCAGTTTAGCGCGAACTAAACCGCTTACTTTACCCATATCTGCACGCCCTTGAATCTGAGGCTTAAGAACACCCATCACTTTACCCATGTCCTGCATGCCCGCAGCTCCCGAATCAGTAATAGCACTTTCTACAAGTGCAGACACTTCATCTTCAGTAAGCGGTTGAGGCATAAAGTCCTCAAGTACTGTGATTTCAGCTTTCTCAGCATCTGCAAGATCTTGACGACCTGCTGATTCAAATTGAGCTACAGAGTCGCGACGTTGTTTAACCATTTTGGTCAGCACTGCGAGAATGTCGTCGTCGCCCAGAGTGATCTGTTCGTCAACTTCACGTTGCTTAATGGCTGACAGAGCTAAACGAATAGTGCCAAGGCGCGTTTTGTCTTTGGCTTTCATCGCTAATTTTTGCTCTTCTTTGAGTTTGTCAATCAGAGCCATAACTATAATCCTTTAGGACTTAGCTATTAGTACAGGCGAACGCGACGAGCGTTTTCGCGAGCTAGCTTCTTAGCGTGACGCTTTTGTGCTGCTGCTTTAGCGCGTTTGCGAACTGTAGTTGGTTTTTCGTAGTGCTCACGACGACGCACTTCAGAAAGGATACCTGCTTTTTCGCAAGAGCGTTTGAAACGACGTAGTGCAACGTCGAACGGTTCGTTTTCACGTACTTTAACTACTGGCATATGCCTTTCACCTCAGGGGTTAATTCGTTAATGCTGACTTCATACGACTTAGCTTGTTCGCTAGGTCTATAATCAGCTTGATCAAAAATGGTGCGGAATTTTAATCCGATCACACTAGCTTTGTAAAGTATTTTGTTGGGTAGAGTTTGCACAAAATTTGTTTGAGAAGCAAAGGCGCGGTAAGATTGCGCCAATTTTGAATACTAGACAGAGACATCCAAGGTAAACCATGCGCATTATTGGTATCGAAACCTCTTGTGATGAAACAGGAATCGCAATTTACGATGATGAGAAAGGACTGCTTTCTCATCAACTATATAGCCAGGTAAAACTGCATGCTGATTACGGCGGTGTAGTACCAGAGTTGGCATCACGCGATCATGTAAAGAAAACTATCCCTCTTATTAAAGCGGCATTGGCTGAGGCTAATCTAGCACCGAAAGATATCGATGGCGTCGCTTATACTGCCGGTCCTGGTTTGGTCGGGGCGCTGCTCGTTGGCGCAACGATTGGTCGTAGTATCGCATACGCTTGGGGGGTGCCTGCTGTCCCTGTCCATCATATGGAAGGGCACCTGTTAGCGCCAATGCTTGAAGATAACCCACCACCTTTCCCATTTGTCGCTGTCTTGGTTTCAGGTGGCCATACCATGATGGTGGAAGTTAAGGGCATCGGAGAATACAAAATCCTGGGTGAGTCGATTGATGATGCTGCAGGTGAAGCGTTTGATAAGACGGCTAAGCTGATGGGCTTGGATTACCCAGGTGGTCCTTTACTGTCTAAGCTTGCTGAAAAAGGTACGCCAGGTCGATTTAAGTTCCCGCGTCCGATGACGGATAGACCGGGCCTTGATATGAGTTTCTCTGGTTTAAAAACATTTACTGCTAATACTATTGCGGCAAATGGTGATGACGAGCAAACTCGTGCAGATATCGCATTAGCCTTTGAAGAAGCTGTGTGTGCGACATTAACTATTAAGTGTAAGCGTGCGCTAGAGCAGACTGGCTTTAAGCGTATCGTGATTGCGGGCGGCGTGAGTGCTAACCGCCGCTTACGTGCGGATCTAGAGACGCTAGCGAATAAAATTGGTGGAGAAGTCTACTATCCACGTACTGAATTCTGTACCGATAATGGCGCGATGATCGCGTATGCAGGTATGCAACGTCTGAAAAATGGTGAAGTGTCTGATCTTTCAGTACAAGCCATACCACGTTGGCCTATCGATCAATTAGAGCCGATTAAATAAAGCTTTGCCTTTATAGAGAAGGTCGCTCACGCAGCGGCCTTTTGTTTACTTCAATGCTCAAACTTTATAAAAACAATTAGGGTTCGACCCCAATGGAGATAAGCGTGAATAAATTTGCTGTAGATGGCCGCGAAATGGCCTATCAAGATGTTGGTCAAGGCCCTGTAATCGTATTTGGTCATAGTTACCTTTGGGACAGCGCAATGTGGGCACCTCAAGTGGCAGCACTAAGCCAGCACTATCGCTGTATTGTTCCTGAATTATGGGCGCATGGAGAGTCTGATTTTGCTCCTCAAACAACGCGTTCTCTTACAGATTATGCTAAGCAGATTGTCGCTTTGATGGATCACCTTAATGTTGAGAATTTTTCAATTGTTGGTCTTTCTGTTGGCGGTATGTGGGGTACGGAGGTTGTGAGTCTAGTACCGCAGCGAGTCGAATCTTTGGTATTGATGGATACCTTTGTGGGTCTAGAGCCAGAAGTCGCTCATGCCAAGTACTTCGCCATGTTAGATACCATTAGCCAAACGCAGACAGTTCCAGAGATGTTGGTTGAAGCAGTGACGCCACTATTTTTTGCCAATAATGCCGGGCAAGAGAATCCACAACTGGTAGAACGTTTTGCTCAATCACTGCGCGAGTTAAAAGGCGACAAGGCCGTGGAAGTCGCTCGTATTGGACGTATGGTATTTGGCCGTCGCGATCAAATCGAGGATATTGAGAAGTTCGCGCTACCTGTTCTGATTGCGGTAGGACAAGAAGATAAACCTCGCCCAGTGCTAGAGTCATACTTGATGAATGATTGTATATCGGGCTCTGAGCTCATCCAGATCCCGAATGCAGGACATATATCTAATTTGGAGCAAGCTGACTTTGTCACCGAGATGCTGAGCAAGTTCTTAGCGCGAGTTTACGCCTAACCTATTATTAGCCTCTATTTAAGAGGCTTTATTTAATCCGTTTTTCTTTTCACCCACTTTAGGCTCGGTTCCTTCGAACAAGCGCTTAATGTTTTGGTGATGGCGGAAGATGATCAAGCAGCACAACATGGCGACTGGAAGTGTGTATTGGGGTTTGACCATCCAAGTGTAAAACGGGGCGAGAAGTACCGTTACTATCGCTGCAAGGGAAGAGTAGCGGAATAAAAAAGCCACACTAATCCAGGTAGCAATGATCATTCCAGTCAGGTCGAAGCCAATTGGAGCGATTGCGCCTAACGCAGTGGCTACTCCTTTACCGCCTTTAAAGTGGAAAAACAGCGGGTACATGTGCCCCAAGCAGGCCGCGATGGCGATGACACCAAGAATGATAGGGTCAATCTGTAAGAAATACCCACCCCACACAGGAATTGTGCCCTTCAGCATATCGCACAGCAGTACGGAAACAGCGGCCTTTTTTCCACCGATTCGCAGTACGTTAGTGGCTCCGGGGTTGTGGGAACCAACACCTCGAGGATCAGGCAGACGCAAAACTCGACAAATCAGTACCGCACTCGAGATCGAACCCAAAAGATAGGCAAAGATGATCATAATCAGAGCTATTGGTGTCATAGTAGAGTAACTCGTCTGAAACAGGTGTTAGCCAAGCAAGTAACTGATATCATAGCGCGCCTAACGCTCTCGCACTACAAGATCGGCAAAGTTTGAGTGTCAAAGAGTACGACTTTTTAGCCAATTTGGGTATCCGACCTGTTGGATACTCGCCCCATAGGAAGTAGCAGATGGATAAAGTATTTATTGAGCAACTGGAAGTAATCACTACGATCGGCGTGTACGATTGGGAGCAAGAGATCAAGCAAAAATTGGTGCTTGATATCGAAATGGCTCACGATAACCGCCCTGCAGGTAAAAGTGATGATGTGGTTGATGCGCTTGATTATGCACAGGTAAGTGAAGCTGTGCTTACCCACATCCAAGGCGGACGTTTCCTACTGGTTGAGCGAGTAGCAGAAGAGATAGCTGAGTTGATCATGACCCGTTTCAGTGTGCCTTGGATTAAGATTCGACTAACTAAACCAGGTGCAGTACCACAGGCTAAAGGAGTGGGTGTGGTGATTGAACGAGGCATTCAATGATCACCACCTATATAGGTATTGGTTCCAACATCGAACGACGTAAGCATATTGAAGCCGCGATCGCTGAGTTAAGTACGATAGACGCTGAACTTCGTTTGTCGACGATTTATCAGTGTGATTCCATCGGTTTTGACAGTCACGCGTTCTACAATCTTGTCGTAGAAATGAAAACCTCGTTAAATTTAAGCGATTTTTCACGCAAACTTCGTAAAATCGAGCTTAAATGGGGGCGTGCTGAGAATGCCGGCAAGCTTGAGCCTCGAACGATTGACCTCGATATTATCTTGTTTGGTGAGCAGACCTCGGTTGAAAACCCGCAGTTGCCACGAAGTGACATATTCAAGTATGCGTTTGTGCTTAAACCACTGTTTGAGCTTTGCCCACAACTGGTTGTTCCATCTGATGGGCGAACGATTGAGCAGATTTGGCAACAGAGCCAGTTTGACACACAACTAGAACCTGTCCCAGTGTGGTTTAAGTAGGTCAACAGACCCAGGGACGACAAACCACAAATAAATTAGAGATTTAAATGAGTTATTTTGAAGCCTTTATCCTTGCTTTGATTCAAGGGCTAACCGAATTCTTGCCGATTTCTAGCTCGGCGCATCTAATTCTTCCATCAGCTATTCTTGGTTGGGAAGACCAAGGGCTTGCTTTCGACGTTGCGGTGCACGTAGGCACTTTGGCTGCAGTCGTTATTTACTTCCGCAAAGAGGTGATTAGCCTACTTTCTGCTTTTTTAGGTTCGATTTTTAAAGGCGAGCGTAGCAAAGAAGCTAAGCTGGCGTGGATGATTGTATTGGCCACCATCCCTGCATGTCTGTTTGGCTTGTTGATGAAAGATATCATTGAGCTCTATTTGCGCAGTGCTTGGGTGATTGCGACCACGACCATAGTGTTTGGTCTACTGCTGTGGTATGTAGATAAAAACTCTAAGTTAGCGGATGACGAATACCAAGCCGATTGGAAGAAGGCGTTGTTTATAGGTGTTGCTCAGGCGCTGGCCATGATTCCTGGCACCTCTCGCTCAGGCGCGACCATTACCGCCGCGCTCTACCTTGGTTTTACTCGTGAAGCAGCTGCGCGTTTTTCATTTTTAATGTCGATCCCAATTATTCTATTGGCTGGTGGGTATTTAGGGCTGAAGTTAGTCACTAGTGGTGAGCCAATTCATGTTGGCTTTTTGATCACAGGAATCGTCACTTCATTCATTAGTGCCTACATCTGTATTCATTTCTTCTTGAAGCTGATTTCACGGATGGGAATGACACCATTTGTTATCTACCGCTTAATTCTAGGTGTGGGCTTACTTGTGTTCCTGATGACCAACTAAGCCTCTCATATAGATACATTCTTTATTAAGGCCACATAGTCCAATCTCGCTTGCATCGCGACATTGTGATATATATGTGGTCTTTCTTTATCTCTCTTCTTTGAATGACGGTATGCGGATTTTTGCACTGACCCTAACCCTAGTATTGGGCTGGCTACAGTTTGAACTGTGGTTCGGCAAAAATGGTATTTCAGATTTTCAGTCTGTAAGTGCTGAAACCCAAGTTCAGCATCAGGTTAATGGCAGCCTACAAACTCGCAATGATGAAATGTTTGCCGAGATTGACGATTTGCGTCAAGGGCTTGATGCGATTGAAGAGCGAGCACGCCATCAACTAGGCATGATCAAAGAGGGAGAGACTTTCTACCGCATTGTAGGAGAGGACAACTAGATGTCTTCAACTTGTCGAATGTCTGTCGTTGCTGTCGTTCCTGCTGCAGGAGTCGGTAGTCGTATGAAGGCTGATCGTCCGAAACAATACCTTGAGATCCAAGGTCACACCGTATTAGAACATACTGTCGAAAAACTGCTTTCTCACCCAGCGGTGAATAAGGTCGTCGTCGCGATTACTGATGGTGACCCATACTACCCAGAGCTATCATTGTCTGGCAACCCAGACGTAATTAGAGTCTCTGGTGGCAAGGAGCGTGCAGACTCCGTTTTATCTGCGCTCAATTATATTGAGCAGAATCATTTGGCTGAGTGGGTACTAGTTCATGATGCGGCGAGACCATGTTTCGACTTAACTGATGTCGATGGCTTACTTGAAGTTGGGCAGAAAAACCAATTAGGTTGCATTCTTGCGGCGCCGGTAAGAGATACCATGAAACGCGCAAATGGCGCTCAAAATATTGAACACACTGTAGAAAGAGAAGCATTGTGGCATGCATTGACTCCACAACTGTTTAAAACTCGGCCGTTAACGGATGCATTGACCAAGGCGCTTGCCAGTGGTGTTGCTATCACCGATGAAGCGTCGGCAATGGAATGGGTAGGAGAAAAGCCAGCCTTAGTGCAAGGTCGAGCTGACAATATAAAAATAACCCAACCAGAAGATTTAGCGCTCGCTGAGTTTTATCTAAAAAGAAACAAAGGATAACTCATGATTCGAATTGGTCACGGCTTTGATGTACACAAATTTGGCGGAGAAGGCCCTGTCATTATTGGTGGTGTAGAAGTGCCTTATGAGCAAGGACTGATAGCCCACTCTGATGGCGACGTTGCTTTGCATGCTCTGTGTGACGCTCTGCTGGGGGCGATTGCGGCTGGCGATATTGGCCGCCACTTCCCTGATACTGATGATAAATGGAAAGGCGCTAATAGCCGAGACTTGTTGCGTGATGTTTACCGCCGTGTACGTGAACAAGGCTATATTCTAGGTAATGCGGATGTCACCATTATGGCTCAAGCCCCAAAAATGGCACCTCATATTGAATCCATGTGCCAGGTGATAGCTCAAGATCTCGAAACGGATATTGGCAATGTGAATGTAAAAGCGACAACGACAGAGCGCTTAGGCTTCACTGGCCGTAAAGAAGGCATTGCAACTGAAGCGGTTGTGTTGCTGGTTAAAGAATAAATAGTTTACTGGTTGCCTAAAGTGGCAACCAAGTAACGGAAAACACTATGTCTGATATTTTATCTTCATTGGCGTACCTAAACGGTAAGCCAGTCGCGAAAGGCAAGCTCAAAGCGAAACCTGAGCACTTTCAAGTTAACGAAAACTTGGGTTTTGACTTCACTGGTAGCGGTGAGCACTTAATGGTACGCATCCGAAAAACCGGTGAAAATACTAGCTTTGTTGCAAATGAATTAGCCAAAGCCTGTGGTGTGAAATCTAAAGATGTTAGTTGGGCGGGTCTTAAAGATCGTCACGCAGTTACCGAACAATGGTTGAGTGTCCATCTACCGAAAGGTGATACACCAGACTTTAGTGCTTTCCTTGCGCAATACCCAAGTATTGAGATCCTCGCGACTGATCGTCACAACAAAAAATTGCGACCAGGCGATCTGGTAGGCAACCAATTTGTCGTTACCATCTCTGAAGTGAGTGATGTGCAAGATGTGATTGCTCGTCTAGAGTCTGTAGCGAAAAGAGGTGTGCCGAATTACTTTGGTAGCCAGCGTTTCGGCAATAAGGGTAACAATTTAAGTGAAGCTCGTCGCTGGGGGCGCGATAATGTTCGCACCCGAAACCAGAATAAGCGTAGTCTGTATTTATCAGCGGCTCGCTCTTGGATTTTCAACACTATTCTGTCGCAGCGAATTGAAAAAGATCTATTTGCTCAGCCAGTGATTGGTGATTTAGTTCAGCACGGGAATGAACGCGTTTCTGTCAGCAGTGACAACCTAGCAACGATCTCCGAGCAAGTGACTTTAGGTCAAGCGCAAATCACCGCAGCAATGGCCGGTGATAACGCCTTGCCAACGCAAGGACAAGCATTGGATCTTGAACAGCCACATCTAGATGCAGAGCCTGATCTTATGGTATTGATTCGTGGGAATCGTATGCGTCATGAGCGACGTGAGATCGCTTTGATGCCTCAAGGCCTTACTTGGCATGTCGAGGATGATCACGTCACACTCAATTTCTCGTTAGATTCGGGCTGCTTTGCAACAGCAATCGTACGCGAGCTCGTGGAAGAAATCGAAGTGGAGCGTCTCTACAATGAGTAATAAACCACTAAAAATTTTAGTAAGTAATGATGATGGTGTTCATGCTGAAGGGATTCATGCATTAGCTGATTCGTTAAGAGAGTTGGCAGAGGTGACGATAGTTGCTCCTGACCGTAACCGTTCCGGAGCCTCTAACTCACTGACTTTAGAGCAGCCGCTGCGAGTGACTGAAATTGCTCCAAAGGTTTTCTCTGTTCAAGGTACACCGACAGATTGTGTTCATTTTGCGTTAAATGAGCTGATGAAGGATGATCTTCCCGATCTCGTGTTAGCAGGGGTTAATCATGGTGCTAACTTGGGCGATGATGTGCTTTATTCGGGAACTGTCGCTGCGGCAATGGAGGGGCATTTCCTTGGTGTTCAAGCGATAGCTTTTTCTCTGGTTGGTAAACAAAACTTTGCAACTGCTGCAGCCGTCGCTCGTGATTTAGTGTCTCAACATGCCTCTAAACCGATTCCGACTAACAGGTTGCTTAATGTTAACGTGCCAGATGTTGCAATTTCTGAGTTGAAGGGGACACAAGTCACTCGACTAGGTGCGCGTCATCACGCTGAGGCAATGATTAAGCAGAAAGATCCGCGAGGCCATGATATTTATTGGTTAGGTCCTCCGGGTAAAGAACAAGATGCGGGAGAAGGAACCGATTTCTTTGCAATTGAGCACGGTTTTGTTTCCGTGACACCATTGCAAGTTGACCTGACTGCACATGAATCTCTGACAAGTATGGATAACTGGTTAAAGGAAAACTAAGAATGGCAAACCCACATGCTGACAGATTAATCGACTTTCTTGTCGCTAGTGGCATTCAAGATCAGAAAGTGCTTGATGCAATTTATCGTTTACCACGAGAACAGTTCGTGTCTCAGGCTATGATGCATCAAGCCTATGACAATAATGCATTACCCATAGGACAAGGGCAGACTATCTCTCAGCCCTACATCGTCGCCAAGATGACAGAAGTACTTGGCCTGACTAGGCAAAGTAAAGTGCTCGAAGTGGGCACGGGTTCTGGTTATCAAACCGCTGTGTTAGCTCAACTCGTTGATCATGTCTTTTCTGTCGAACGAATTAAAGCCTTGCAATGGGAAGCGAAACGTCGCTTAAAGCAACTCGACATTTACAACGTCTCAACCAAGCATGGTGATGGTTGGCAAGGATGGTCATCCAAGGCACCATTTGATGCCATTATCGTCACGGCAGCTGCGGAGTCTGTACCTTCGGCACTTCTATCCCAACTTGCAGACGGGGGAGTCATGGTGATACCCGTCGGGCTTGAGGAGCAACAGCTATTGAAGATAACTCGGCAGGGAGACGATTACGTTTCTGATGCGATAGAGATGGTGAGGTTTGTTCCCCTGGTAGCCGGTGATTTAGCTTAGCAATGAAGTTGTGGTCTCGTTTTGCTCTGGTTCTAACATTTTGCAGCGCATTAATTGGGTGTGCTGCTCATATGCCTGCACCAGTTAGCGGGCTAAATAAAGACTACAGTTCAGTTTCTCGGGGAAGTTACAGAGGAAGCTTCTATGAGGTTGAAAAGGGCGATACGCTCTATTTTATTGCCTATGTCACAGACAAAGATGTAAACGAAATTATTCGTTTCAATGGGCTTAGCAAGCCATACACCATTTATCCCGGCCAAAAGCTTAAGTTGTGGCAACCTGCCTATAACGCGCCAGCGTATGGTGGCTCAGGGGCAGGAGCTGCCATATCCTCTGCTAGCACACCGTCTACTCCAAGTAATAAGTCGGTTTCGAGTAAAAACTCGAATCAAAAACTTAGCTCAACTCAGTCAAAAAACAGCACTCAAACGGCGAAAAAAGATCCTTCTAAGAAGGTTGATCAATCGAAATCAAAGGAGTATGTTGGTTCTACTGGTAAACAAAATGTTAACAATACTGTTAGCAAACCTAAAACTAACAATAATAAAATTTCCAAATGGTTATGGCCAACGAAAGGGAGAGTAATCAAAAACTTTTCTGCTGGGGATCAAGGGAATAAAGGTATTGATATCGCAGGACAGCGGGGTCAATCCATCGTATCGACAGCAGGCGGCACCGTCGTTTATTCGGGCAATGCGCTACGTGGTTACGGTAATCTTGTGATTATAAAACATAACGACAATTACCTCAGTGCATATGCACACAATGATCGGTTGCTAGTACACGAAGGACAGAGTGTAAAAGCAGGCCAAAAGATTGCAACAATGGGCAGCTCCGGCACAAGTGGAGTTCGTTTGCACTTTGAAATTCGCTATCAAGGTAAGTCAGTGAATCCAAAACGCTACTTACCATAGTAATTTACTGTTAGGTAAAATAGCGACATTAGACGTAGTAATGTCTTGCTAGCTCGCCAGGGGGAGGCGCTATGAGTATCAGCAATGCAGCAACGAAAGTCGAACAATTCGAAATCGGTCAAGAAGCAATGGAAACGCTTCAAACCGCTCAATCCACTAAACCCACTCAAGTAGAAGATGCAAAAGAAGAGTTTGATGCATCGACGAAGAGCCTAGATGCAACCCAATTGTACTTGGGTGAAATTGGTTTTTCTCCACTACTCACCGCTGAAGAAGAAGTTCTTTACGCACGCCGCGCATTACGAGGTGATGAAGCAGCGCGTAAGCGTATGATAGAAAGTAATCTTCGCTTAGTGGTTAAAATTTCTCGTCGTTACAGCAACCGTGGTTTAGCACTCCTTGATCTTATTGAAGAGGGGAATCTAGGTTTGATCCGCGCGGTCGAGAAGTTTGATCCTGAACGAGGCTTCAGATTTTCTACTTACGCGACTTGGTGGATCCGTCAAACCATCGAACGTGCTTTAATGAACCAAACCCGCACGATTCGTCTACCTATTCACGTCGTTAAAGAACTCAATATCTACTTGCGCACCGCTCGTGAGCTTTCGCAAAAGCTAGACCATGAACCAACAGCAGAAGAGATAGCCACTCAACTAGACAAACCCGTTGATGACGTGAGCAAGATGCTCCGCTTGAACGAGCGCATAAGCTCGGTTGATACACCTATTGGCGGCGATGGTGAGAAAGCGCTACTGGATATCATCCCTGATATTAACAACTCTGATCCTGAAGTCTCAACTCAAGACGATGATATTAAAAATTCGCTGATCCATTGGTTGGATGAACTGAATCCAAAACAGAAAGAGGTACTAGCGCGTCGCTTTGGTCTGTTGGGTTATGAGCCATCGACCTTAGAAGAGGTTGGTCGCGAAATTAATCTAACTCGAGAGCGTGTGCGTCAAATCCAAGTTGAAGGTTTACGTCGCTTGCGCGAAATCCTAATCAAGCAAGGGCTAAATATGGAAAGCTTGTTTAGTGTAACCGAAGATTAATCCGGACATTTGGTACAGTAAAAGCCTTGGATTGTTTCCAAGGCTTTTTTGATTGTTTGAGCTTGATACTATTTAAATGTCTGACAGCTATTGAGCCTGATGGATATAATAGATCCTAGTCATTATTCTGCTTTTTAGTCGGGAACACTTTCACCATTTTGATGCGGTTCTCTTCAAGCTCAACAATTTCCATTGGGTGATTTGAGACGTGTACACTTAAGTGACTTTCGGGGATATCTTCTAAGTGTTCTAGAATTAACCCGTTTAACGTTCTAGGCCCGTCTGTTGGTAGTGACCATTTTAGACCTTTGTTGATGTCGCGAATGTTGGCACTGCCTTCGATAAGGAAGCTGCCATCACCTTGTGGCGTTATCTCATCGGAGAGGCTTGGAGCGATGGATGTAGTGAACTCGCCAACGATCTCTTCAAGAATATCCTCTAACGTAATCAGGCCATTAATATCACCATATTCGTCGACGATAAGACCAATGCGTTCTTTATTGCGTTGAAATTTTAGTAACTGCACATTAAGAGGAGTACTTTCAGGGATAAAGTAGACTTCATCAGCAGCTCTTAACAGGGTCTCTTTGGTGAACTCGTTCTTTTCTAGCATCAAACGATAAGACTCACGTAGGCGTAGCATACCGACGACTTCATCAATCTGATCGCGATATAGCACGACTCGTCCATGAGGAGAATGAGTTAGCTGCCGGACGATAGACTTCCAGTCATCGTTGATATCGATGCCGGTAATTTCGTTGCGTGGCACCATAATATCGTTAACCGTAACATGCTCTAAATCGAGAATTGAGATCAACATATCTTGGTGACGGCGTGGGATCAGGTTACCCGCTTCGTTTACTACTGTACGTAACTCTTCAGAGCTGAGATGGTCTTCACCATTGTGATCGGCTTTGATACCTAATAGGCGAATGAAGCCATTAGTAATAAAGTTTACTAGCATGACAAGCGGTGAAAGAACTTTCATTAAGATGGTCAGAACAATACTACTCGCGTAAGAGACTCGTTCTGGGTATAAGGCTGCGAGGGTTTTCGGTGTCACTTCAGCAAAGACGAGAATAACCATGGTGAGGGCCCCCGTCGCGATGGCAACACCAAGATCGCCGAACAGGCGCATGCCAAGAATTGTCGCGATTGCAGAAGCGAGGATGTTGACAAGGTTGTTGCCAATTAAGATCAAACCGATTAAGCGGTCAGGACGGTCAAGCAGCTTTTCAACTCTCTTGGCACCTTTATGTCCTGTATTGGCTAGGTGCTTAAGGCGGTAACGGTTCAGAGCCATCATCCCTGTCTCGGAACCTGAAAAATATCCTGAAATTACAATAAGACACGCGAGTAGCGCAAATAAGATACCCGTTGATATGTCGTCCAAAGCTTTTCTTTTCCTTGTAATGTTTGGTTAATTTATGACCTAAATTGGGGGCTAAGTCAATTTTCAAAATGTGAATTGATTGGTCTATAAGAGTGATGCACCTGGTGCACCTTTGATGAAACTAGCTAAGAATGATTTCTCGAACAAATCGGCTACCGAAATAGGCTAGAGTTAGCAGCGTTGCACCCGCTACTGCAAACCAAGTCACTTTTCTTCCGCGCCAGCCTTTTTGGTAATGTCCCCACAGTAGCACTGAGTAAATAATCCAAGCGACAAACGAAAGAATGCCTTTATGCGCCTTACCTTGAGCAAACATGTCTTGCACGAAGACAAAACCAGTCAGTAAGGTGCCCGTCAGTAATAGGTTACCAATCAAGATGATATTGAACAGCTGACGCTCCACCATAAGTAGTGGAGGCAAGTTAGGGTTGATGACCAAGGCTTTTTTGGTCTTTAGTTTGTGATCGAGCCAAGCGAGCTGAATGGCGTAGAGCGCACCGATCGTGAGGGTAGAGTATGAGAATAGCGCTAGAGAGATATGTAACAGCAGTTTCGGGTCTTGCTCAAGATGAGTGATAAAAGTACTTGGCAAGAAGGCAGCGGCAACTAGGTTGAGTGCTGAAAAGCTGTAGACAACGGGCAGTAAGAACCATAGACGGGTTTTGAGCATCGCAGCGCTCATTACCATCGAAATGATGAAACCAATTAATGATGCGACGTTAAGAATACTCAGGTTTTGACCAGAACTGCCTAAGATAAGATCGCTAAGTAACCATGCGTGAAAAGCGAGCGCAAGAGCCGCGCTGGTGAAGACGGTTTTAACGCGGATCCCTGTTTGATGTACAAGTCCAGGTACTATGGTGGCTATTGCTAATGAATACAGTATCACAGCAACAACGGCAATTAGGTTGTCCATTATTCTCTATGGCTGGTGAAATTTTAGCAAATTATACCCTGCAACAACGGCTTGAGCCATGACTTATCGCTTTCATTTGCGTGAGTTGAGATATCAAAAGTCATCTAGACAGTGTCAAGCTTGGGTTGGCTAAGGTATACTCATAGTAATTTTTCGCCAATATTGACGGGCGAGACTCCTTGCACACCGTCTGGGTAAAGAGACTAAGATGTTTGAGAATTTAACGGATCGCTTATCCAAAACGCTGAAAAACATCAGCGGTAAAGGTCGTCTGACCGAAGACAATATAAAAGAGACACTGCGTGAAGTGCGTATGGCACTTCTTGAAGCTGACGTTGCACTTCCAGTTGTACGTGAGTTCATTAAGCGTATTAAAGAGAGCGCAGTAGGTGTTGAGGTATCGAAATCTCTCACACCAGGTCAAGAATTCATTAAGATCGTTCAAGCCGAGCTTGAAGCGGTTATGGGTGAGTCTAACGAAGCTCTGAACCTAGCGGCTCAGCCACCTGCGGTTGTGTTGATGGCGGGTCTGCAAGGTGCGGGTAAAACTACTTCTGTAGGTAAACTCTCAAAGCTATTAAAAGAGCGTGAGAAGAAGAAAGTGCTAGTTGTGTCTGCCGACGTATATCGTCCAGCGGCGATCAAGCAGCTTGAAACACTCGCCTCAGATGTTGGTGTCGACTTCTTCCCATCTTCAGCCGATCAAAAGCCAATTGATATTGCTAACGCTGCTATCGATCACGCGAAGAAAAAGTTTTATGACGTTCTTCTTGTCGATACTGCTGGTCGTTTAGCGATCGATGAACAGATGATGGGCGAGATCAAAGAGCTACATACCGCAATTAACCCAGTTGAGACGCTGTTCGTTGTTGATGCAATGACAGGTCAGGATGCTGCGAACACGGCTAAAGCGTTTGGTGACGCACTGCCGCTAACCGGGGTGGTTCTAACCAAAGTCGATGGTGATGCACGTGGTGGTGCAGCCCTATCTGTTCGTCATATTACTGGCAAGCCGATTAAGTTCTTAGGTGTGGGAGAGAAAACCGACGCACTAGAACCTTTCCACCCTGATCGTGTTGCTTCACGTATCTTGGGGATGGGTGATGTACTGTCACTTATCGAAGATTTACAGCGCAACGTAGATACAGACAAAGCTGAAAAACTGGCGAAGAAGTTTAAAGAGAAGAAAGGTTTCGATCTTGAAGATTTCCGCGAGCAGCTAGGCCAAATGCAAAACATGGGCGGCATGATGGGTATGATGGATAAGCTCCCAGGCATGAGCAACTTACCGGACAACGTGAAAGACAAAGTTGACGATAAGATGTTTAAGCAGATGGAAGCGATCATCAACTCAATGACGATGAAAGAGCGTCAGCGCCCAGAACTGATTAAAGGTTCACGTAAGAAGCGTATCGCTGCCGGTTCTGGTACACAGGTTCAAGACGTAAACCGCCTATTAAAGCAGTTCACTCAAATGCAGAAGATGATGAAAAAAATGCAGAAGGGTGGTATGAAAGGCATGATGCGCAATATGCAAGGCATGATGGGTGGCATGGGCGGAATGGGAGGCGGTGGCTTCAATCCGTTTGGGCGTTAATTTCATCTAGCGATAAAAATTTCAAGGTGTTAGCTAGGTCACAAACTTAAACCACGTTTTATGTTGGTGAAAAAGTAGCTAAATACCTTGCATTGCTCCGGAATAAGAGTAAAATTCCGGAGCTTTATTTTGGCACGAGCCCCAAAAAACTGTTTTGCAATAGATGGTTTCTGGGGTTAATTTTATTTTTGAGAAAGCAAAGAGGACGACATGGTAACCATTCGTTTGGCACGTCACGGCGCTAAGAAGCGTCCATTTTATCAAATCGTAGTAGCGGACAGCCGCAATGCAGCAACTGGCCGTTTCATCGAGAAAGTTGGTTTCTTTAACCCAACTGCACAAGGTCAAGAAGAAGGTCTACGTCTAGATCTAGACCGCGTTAACCACTGGGTTGGTCAAGGCGCAACTGTATCTGACCGCGTAGCTAAGCTAGTTAAAGACGCTCAAAAAGCGGCTTAATTCTTATCTTAAGAAGTAGAAATTAGCTTATGTCGATGACAGGTAAAGAAACAATGAGCGAAGACAAGATTGTTGTAGGCAAGTTTGGTGCTACTTATGGCATTCGCGGCTGGCTCAAGGTTTTTTCCTACACAGACAATACTGAAAGCATATTTGATTACACGCCTTGGTTTATTAAGCAAGGTGAAAAGTGGGTCGAGTACAAAGTAGAAAGCTGGAAGCGCCATAACAAAGGTTTGGTGGTGAAACTTGAAGGTCTTGATGTGCGCGAAGAAGCGCAGCTGATGACTAACTTTGAAATCTCAATTGACCCTGCGGTATTACCAGAATTGCCATCAGATGAATTCTATTGGCGTGATTTGATTGGTATGCAAGTTGTAACCGACAAAGGTTACGATCTAGGTGTCGTTTCAGACATGCTAGAAACTGGCTCCAACGATGTTTTGGTAATTAAAGCAAATCTAAAAGATGCTTTCGGGCAAAAGGAACGGTTAATCCCGTACCTTGAAGAGCAAGTGATCAAAAATATTGATCGCGAAGCTCAACGGATCGAAGTTGACTGGGATCCTGGATTCTAAACTCCAAATTACCAGAGCGAGATAAACATGTGGGTTGGCGTAATTAGCCTATTTCCTGAAATGTTCCGTTCTGTTACTGATTTTGGAGTAACAGGTCAAGCGGTTAAAAAAGGTCTTTTGTCGATTGAGACTTGGAATCCTCGTGATTTCACGCACGACAAACATCGCACTGTTGATGATAGACCTTATGGTGGCGGCCCCGGCATGCTAATGATGGTTCAGCCTTTGCGCGATGCTATCCATGCAGCCAAACAAGCCTCACCAGGTAAGACGAAAGTCATTTACCTCTCTCCTCAAGGTCGCAAGCTCGACCAGCAAGGAGTAGAAGAACTGGCAACTAATGAGAACTTGCTTCTGATTTGTGGCCGTTACGAAGGGGTAGATGAGCGTATCATCCAATCTGAAGTTGACGAAGAATGGTCAATTGGAGATTTTGTGATGACGGGTGGTGAAATACCAGCCATGACATTGATTGATTCTGTCTCTCGGTTTGTTCCGGGGGTATTAGGAGATTTCGCGTCAGCAGAAGAAGACTCTTTTGCAAATGGCTTGCTAGATTGCCCTCACTATACGCGACCTGAGGTGTTAGACGGTAAAGAGGTACCAATGGTACTCAAGTCTGGTAACCATAAGGACATTCGTCGCTGGCGACTAAAACAGTCGTTAGGCCGTACTTGGCTAAGAAGACCAGAACTCCTGGAAAACCTAGCTCTGACTGACGAACAGGAACAATTACTGGCCGAGTTCATTAAAGAGACACGAGCTTAGTAACCTATTTAATTTAGTATCAGTTTATTCTAGGAATATTGAAAATGAGCAACATCATCAAGGCTCTTGAAGAAGAGCAAATGAAAAAAGACCTACCTAACTTTGCACCTGGTGACACAGTTGTAGTTCAAGTTAAGGTAAAAGAAGGTGACCGTGAGCGTCTACAGGCTTTCGAAGGCGTTGTAATCGCAATCCGTAACCGTGGTCTACACTCTGCATTCACTGTACGTAAGATTTCTAACGGTGAAGGCGTAGAGCGTACGTTCCAAACTCATTCTCCAATGGTTGATAGCATTGAAGTTAAACGCCGTGGTGCAGTACGTCGTGCCAAGTTGTACTACCTACGTGAGCGTTCTGGTAAGTCGGCTCGTATCAAAGAGAAACTTGCTAAGAAGTAATGCTGTAACTAGCGTTCTCATATTAAGCGGAGGCCATATGGTCTCCGCTTTTTTTGTTTGCCCAGCGAAGCTGGCAAACCCGTCAGGTTGAAAGAAACCTGAATCACCCCGACTGAGGGGAAGATAATCCGAATTGCAAGGGCGTTGCTGGCCAACGGCAGGGTCTGAAGGAAGCAATAGGAAGTTAACAGTACACAA
>NZ_JATABG010000016.1:0-23281 GCF_036533755.1 Vibrio sp. M260118
AGTGACAACCGATAACCGAACGATGGAGTAGGTAAAGGACAATGACTGAATTACTTCAAAGCCTCAGCACACAAAATGAGTTCGTTGCTCGCCACAACGGCCCAAACAAATCTGACCAACAAAAAATGTTGGAAGCAATCAACGTTGCAAACCTAGACGCGTTGATTGATGAAACCGTTCCAGCGCAAATCCGCCTAGAAAAACCAATGACACTGGCCGAAGCAAAAAGCGAAGCTGACATGTTGGTTGCCATGCGCGAATTTGCTGACCAAAACCAAATCAAGCGCACGTTTATCGGCCAAGGTTACTACAACACGTTCACACCAAACGTAATCCTACGTAACGTGCTTGAAAATCCAGGTTGGTACACGGCATATACCCCTTACCAACCAGAAATCTCCCAAGGTCGCCTAGAAGCTCTGCTTAACTTCCAACAAATGGTGATGGATCTTACCGCAATGGAGATTGCTAACGCTTCACTGCTTGACGAAGCAACAGCAGCAGGCGAAGCGATGACGCTATGTAAGCGCGCAGGCAAAAGCAAAAGTAACGTTTTCTTTGTCGCTGACGATGTACACCCTCAAACGCTAGAAGTTGTAAAAACTCGCGCTAAGTACATCGGCTTTGACGTACAAGTCGGTTCATTAGAGTCACTACCAGAGCAAGACGTGTTTGGTGCGCTTGTTCAATACCCTGGTACAACGGGTGAAGTTCGCGATCTAACAGACATCATCGCTAAAGCGCAAGCAAACAAAACCTTAGTAACAGTTGCTACAGACCTACTCGCTTCAGCTCTACTTAAGCCAGCAGGTGAAATGGGCGCGGATGTAGTGATCGGCTCAGCACAACGCTTTGGCGTACCTATGGGTTACGGTGGTCCTCACGCTGCATTCATGGCAACACGTGACAAGCACAAACGTACTATGCCAGGCCGTGTTATCGGTGTTTCTATCGACTCTAACGGTAACCAAGCACTGCGTATGGCGATGCAGACTCGTGAGCAGCACATCCGTCGTGAGAAAGCGACATCAAACATTTGTACGGCTCAAGCACTACTAGCAAACATGGCATCGTTCTACGCGGTTTACCACGGTGCAGAAGGCTTGCGTACTATTGCGCGTCGTACTCACCACATGACTGCTATTTTGGCTGCAGGTCTAACTAAAGCTGGCTTCGAACTCGCGCACAATAGCTTCTTCGATACCATCACCATCAATGCTGGTGATCAAACAGACGCGCTTTACGCGAAAGCGCAAGCAGCTGACATCAACCTGCGCAAACTGCCAACTCAACTCGGTGTGAGCTTAGATGAAACAACAACGGTAGCTGACGTTGAAGCGCTATTTGCCGTATTTGGTGTAGAACAAGACGTAAACGCACTGTCATCAGAAATTGCGAGCAACGAGTTCGCAGCTATTCCTGAAGCGCTGCGCCGTACTTCAGAGTACCTAACGCACCCAGTGTTCAACACGCACCACAGCGAAACGCAGATGATGCGTTACCTAAAACAGCTTGAGAACAAAGACTTTTCACTGACTCACGGTATGATCCCGCTAGGCAGCTGTACAATGAAGCTGAACGCAGCCGCTGAGATGATCCCAGTTACGTGGCCAGAGTTTGGTTCTATTCACCCATTCGCACCAATCGAGCAAGCGGCGGGTTACTCTGCACTAGCGAAAGATCTAAAAGAGAAGCTGTGTGAAATCACAGGCTACGATGACTTCTCACTACAGCCTAACTCAGGCGCTTCTGGTGAGTACGCAGGTCTAATCGCAATCCAACGCTACCACGAAAGCCGCGGAGAAGGTCATCGTAACGTGTGTCTGATCCCAAGCTCAGCGCACGGTACAAACCCTGCAACCGCTTCAATGGTGTCAATGAAAGTGGTTGTGGTTAAATGTGATGATGATGGCAACATCGACATGACTGACCTAGCAGCTAAGATCGAGAAGCACGCGGAAAACCTATCAAGCATCATGATCACTTACCCTTCTACGCACGGCGTTTACGAAGAGCAAGTGAAAGAAGTATGTGAAATGGTTCATGCCGCTGGCGGTCAAGTTTACCTAGATGGCGCAAACATGAACGCTCAGGTTGGCCTTACCTCTCCAGGTCTTATCGGTTCTGACGTTTCTCACCTCAACCTGCACAAAACCTTCTGTATTCCACACGGTGGCGGCGGTCCGGGGATGGGTCCTATTGGTGTTAAGTCTCACCTGGCTCCATTCCTACCAGGTCACATCGAAAACGGTGTTGAAGGTGAAGACTTTGCGGTATCAGCAGCAGATCTAGGCAGTGCCTCTATTCTACCTATCTCTTGGGCTTACATCGCAATGATGGGTGAAGCTGGCCTTACAGATGCAACGAAAGTAGCCATTCTAAACGCGAACTACATGATGGAGCGCCTACGACCTCACTACCCTGTTCTTTACCGTGGTACAAACGGCCGCGTGGCTCACGAATGTATTATCGACATTCGTCCGCTGAAAGAAGAGACAGGCATTAGCGAAGAGGACATTGCTAAGCGTCTAATGGATTACGGTTTCCATGCACCAACCATGTCGTTCCCGGTTGCAGGTACACTGATGGTTGAGCCAACGGAATCTGAAGATCTAGAAGAGATCGACCGTTTCTGTGATGCCATGATCGCAATCCGTGAAGAGATGACCAAGGTGAAAGAAGGCGTTTGGCCACTAGAGAACAACCCTCTTGTGAATGCACCGCACACACAAGTCGATCTCGCGCAAGACGACTGGGATCGCCCATACTCTCGCGAAGTAGGCTGTTTCCCATCACCAGCGACTAAGTCTTGGAAATACTGGCCTACCGTTAACCGCGTAGACAACGTTTATGGGGACAGAAATCTCATCTGCTCATGCCCAAGCATAGCAAGCTATGAAGAGTAGTTGTTGACTCACTACTTATATAAATTACAAAGCGAACCGGTTGGTTCGCTTTTTTGTTAGCTCGATTCGGCATGTCATTCCCAGCACCATCAAAGGGCAGATTTGCCCCCTAGTGCACCTTGTGGCCATTTAGTCAATTTTAAATCGTCCAAAATAAGCAGTACGCAAGGTACTACAATCGATGCGAGCAACGTGGCGGAGACTAAGCCAAACGCAATGCTGGCAATTAAGGGGATCAAAAACTGCGCCTGTGTACTGGTTTCGGTTAACAACGGAAGTAATCCTGCGAAAGTCGTCAGCGAGGTAATAAATATCGCTCTGAATCGATCACGTACCGCCGCTTTACACGCATCATTCAAGCTCTCGCCTTGTTCGATATTATGCTTAATAAAGTTGACCAATAAAATGTTATCGTTAACGACAATTCCCGCTAAGGTAGCAAAGCCAACCAGACTCGGAATAGTCAAATCGAACCCCATAGCTAGGTGCCCCCATACCACACCAATCCAACCCATTGGTATCGCCAGCAGTACTGCGATAGGTTGGGTGTAACTTTGGAAAAGGAACACCAGGATAAGATAGATCCCCACCACACCAAGTGCAAAAAAGGTCGCCAATGATAAACCCGTATCTGCACTCTCTTTATCTTGCCCCTGAGAAGTAAAACTGACGTCTGGAAACTTAAGCTGGGCTTGCGGGACAAAATCACTATTGAACTTACGCATAATTTCACGCGCATTGGCAACACGAGTATCGATATTGCCTTGCACTATCACCGTATTCATCCCATTAATACGCTGGATTCGCGAGAAGGTTTGCTTCTGGTCAAACGTCGCCACACTTGATAGCGGAACAAGAGTTCCATTGGCTGCCGTGACCATCAAGCTGTTCAACTCATATAAGCTAGCTTGGTGAGTAAACTCATCCAACCTCACGCTAATATCCACCAGCTCGCCTTGCTGAAAAACCGTCAGATCAGTGCTGCCTTTTACTGCACTGCGCAGCGTTTGAGCAATGTTGGAAGCATTCACGCCCATCACGCCCGCAGCATCTTTAAGGTTGACGTAAAACTCAGTTCTTCCCTCACGAAGGTCAGTGGAAAGGTTAAAGACACCGTCAAACCCCCTCAACCACTTCACAAGCGAGCGACTAACTTTATTGAGCTGTTCCAACGAATCCCCTTGGACTCGAATATCAATACCATTGCCAGCAATACCGCGCTCTTTATCGGTGAACTTGAGCGAAACCACATCGGCCGTGGGGCCGACTTTTTGTTTCCAAGATTGGATCAGTTCTTTAATGCTCTGCTGTCTAAACTGCGCTGGCAGCAGGTCGGCACTGACCGTTGCCAAATGGGGTCCTGATTCATTGGCATCAGCATTTGAATTGAACATGATGGTGGTGCTCGTGACCAAAGGTTGTGAACTCGGATATTCATCTGCGTAATCTTGATTAAGATCATCAAGCGCGTTTGAGACCTTCTCCACCACCGCCGCTGTCTGGCTAAGCAAGCTACCTTGAGGGAGTAAAATCCGCGCTTGCAATACATCACTTTCCAAGGAAGGCATGGCTTTAAATTTCAGCAGTCCTGACGAAATAGATGCGGTGGAGATCATCACCACCATCATTAGTATCCCCAATGAAAAATAGGGTGTATTCATCGCCTTGACACTCGCTGGCACGAAGAATCCATCTCTGACCTTTTCAAACCCTGCCATGAACTTGTCCCGGATTGGATTTGAACGAAACTCAGTGTGACTGTGTGCCAAATGGGATGGCAAGATTAAAAACGCTTCTATTAGGCTAACAAGTAACGTTATCAACAACACGATGGGAATATAGCGTAATACTTCACCCATCTTGCCCGTAAGAAACATCAACGGCCCTATCACCATAATGGTGGTTGCAAATGAAGCGATTACGCCAGGAAAGACTTGCTTCGTTCCCGCAATCGCCGCATCAAACGCAGACAATCCTTGCTGTCTCTTGGCAGCGATGTTTTCAGCAATAATCAATGAGTCATCCATCAGCAAACCAATGGCAACAATCAGCCCAACCAGCGTCATCATGTTCAGGGTATAACCGAGAAGTTGTATCGCGAAAATAGCACCGAGAAATGATACTGGCAGCCCCATAGTGACCCAGAAGCTAAAGCGAATGTTAAAGAACGCCCACAGCATCAAGAATGCCAGTGCCAACCCTTGCACGCCATTACTGGTAAGAATTCTCAGGCGCTCGGTGATGTTAGTGCTAGAATCTTGGGTGATACTCAAAACAACGCCTTCAGGAGCATTTGCCTGCTCTTTTTCGACAATGCTAACAATCGCATCCTTAACTGTTAACGTATCTTGGAATTGCGTTTTAGACACCTGAAGCAAAGCGGCACGTTGACCATTGAACAGGATTTTATTTTCATCAGTAATGAACTTCTGCTGGATAACGGCGATATCACCTAAACGAATCTGAGTTCCCGCATTGCTTGCTTTGATCACGATATTCTCAAAGTCTCTGACGTCACTCCCCAAATGGTCAAATCGAACACTGATCTCTTCCAAGTCATTGCTGAATACGCCTGCTGGAGTACTGATACTTTGCTGTTGCACCAGATTGGACAAGTCAGACACACTCAGGCCGTACTGTTGCAACTTCCACTGTGACACGCGAATTTCTATTTCTTGATCTGCAAAGCCATTTACGGTTACCTGCGCGATCAAGGGGCTCTCTTTGAGCTTGTGTTTAATTTGTTGGGCGTAAAGATATAAGTCCCTATCTGACATATTGCCAGTAATGGCGACACTGGCTACTGTTGCCACCCTGTCTAGCTTAGTCACAGTAATCTGCTCAACCCGCTCCGGAAAGTCGTTGATTGAGTTAACCTGCTGTTGAATATCACTGGTTAAGGTATCAATGTCTTCACCATCGCCAATTTCAGCATTGGCAATGACCAAATTCTCTCGAGCATCACAGCTTAACTCTCTAATTCCACTCAGTTTATCGAGTGAATCTTCTAGCGGATAACATACTTCTTCCATCATCTCAAAAGGAGACGCCCCAGGATACACGATCCGAATTTCGATATTTTTAGTTGGGGTAAGCGGAAAAGTGTCTTTCTGCAATTTAGGTAAGGCAAACGCTCCTAATAAAAGTACGGCTATCATTAGTACATTGGCACCAGTGGCATGCCGGGCAAAATAAGCGATCATAATTTGCCCTCTTCCTGATTAGCCTTTGAGGACTTAAAACCTGTCTGCTTATCCAGCCAAAGCGCTATGTTGCCATCTGATTGTGGTTGAAGAGCCATCCCCTCAACAGCGGGAGACAGTTTACTTAGTACCACCACATCACCGAACTCCAAGCCCGATTTGAGCACCGCAACCTGCCCTTGAATAAAATCAACGCTAACGGATTTGATTCTCAATTTGCCCTCGGAGACAGTGTAAACCTTACCATCATGAATAGCGTTTATCGGTAGTAATACCTGCTGCTCGATAACCGGAGCTTTAAGCGTTACTTTAACGAAAGTCCCGCGGACAAGCGGAGGCTTCTCTCCTGGTATCGCTTGCTGATAAGGTTGATTAATTTGTGCTACTAGGCTTTGACTTTGAGTCTGGCTATCGATTTCTCCCCCAGAGCGGCTGACTTCGGCAGGCCAAGTCATCACTTTATCGCCAGCTTGGAGCTCGACTGTCGCGGCTAAGTTGCTGTGCACATCGCTATCTAATGCATTTAAATGCTTGGCACTTCTTAACGGACGCATTTTACCTAATGGAAACTGCGCCCGTACCTCGACGGCATCAATACCGTCCGCTTTGAGCAGTAATTCCCCCTTGTTAACATACTCAGCAAGCCCCACTAGCGTTTCGATAACGCGAATATCAAACGGGGCTTTAATAACCGTTTGTTCAAGGTCTCGGTTTGCAAGCGCAAGTTCCATTTGTAATACCTTCTGCTGCGCTTGATTAATCGCCAGCTGGCTTTTTTGAGTCTGGAGCTGCTGCTGGCTACTCAGCAAGTCTTTAGTCGCTCGGTCTTTCTCAGTATTGGATAGATGACCAGTTTCACTCAATTTGATTGAACGGGCATATTCTGACTGCTGTACCTGAAACTCTTTCTCTGCAATCTTCAGTGAATCAATGATAGTTCGGTTTGTTAACGTCAGTACGTCAAGTTCCGCTTGCAAACGGGCAATAGTGAGTTGATAAGAGGCGGGATCGATTCTAAGAATTTCACTGTCTTTACGAATAATATTGCCGGTTTTGTATTGCTCAGAAACCCACACAACAGCGCCGTCGAGTTCAGACTGAGCGTGCCAGTCTTGTGCGGGCTCAGTATATCCATACCCGACAGCTGATGGTTGGACATTTCGCGGATCGACTTTCAACACCCGAACTACTTTTTTCGAAGCAGTAGTACTCGCTTTAGGCGGTTCGGCCTTCATTCCCGGCACTACCACCAATAGCACAATGCCAAACAGGACAGGTGGAATGATCAGAGCTCTTTGTAACCAGCTATACCCAGTCATAGCAATTCCCTTACTATATATTAGCGTTGTCTGATGTATAAATTAGCACACGAGAACAAGCGCGTTTGCTTCCTTGGCCCCAAAATAAGTTAGGCCTCACAAATGGAGGCCTAATACATTAAAGCTACTGGTTATTTTTGCCTTTGCCCATAATTTTTTTGGGGGTTGCTACACCTTGATGAGCGATAAACTCTTGCTCCGAGACAACACCGTCGGCATTTGTATCTAGCGAAGCAAACATCGGGCTTTGATTGATATTTTTCAACGTACGCCCCTCTTCTGTTCGCTGAGCAATACGTTCCGACCTTACTTGATTAAACTCGGCTTCGGTAATCTGACCATCACCATCCAGATCAAACTGAGAAAATACTGGACGCGACATGTTGTTTTTCATGCTTTTGTTCATTCCACCAGCCACGGCTCCGAACGCGATAGCAATCCCAAGCAAAGCGATGATAGTGCTTTTGACTTTCATGACGTTTTCCTTCTTTGGCCCCTTCTATTTAAGAATATGCTAATGTAGGTAAAGTTACGTCATGTGATGTAAAGGTATGTAAATATGACTAAGCAAGCATCGTTAACCACGGCCAACAATATTGACCGCTTCAAGTCCATCACAACTAATCTTGGACAGAGTCAACCCACTTCCGTATGAGCAATACTCTCCTCTATCGTTTGTAAGATACTGATAAAAAAGGATGGGCAGTCGCCCATCCTTGCTAATCTTACATTATCAAAACTTCAAAAAAGACTAATTGGCCGCGTAGTGCTTTCTCGCAGCATCTAGGATCTTGTTTGCTTCTACCTCATTACCCCAACCTTGTAGTTGCATAGCGCCGTCTGGGCCTTTGTAATTTTCAAACCATAAGCCAACAATTTCTTGAACGCCAGGGTAAGTCGATTTCAAATCTTTAAGTGATGAGATGTCTTTAAATGGTGAATCATTGGTAAGAACGCCGATCAGTTTGTCATCTTGTTCACCGTCATCGAGCATTTTCAGCACTCCAATAAGACGCACAGGAACAACCTCTCCACGCGGTACTGATTGCCCAAGAACAATAACATCTAGTGGGTCGCCATCACCCCCAAACTCTTTCGGCAGTGCTGTACGTGGAATAGAACCGTAGTTACCCGGGTAGCCTAAATAGTTAACAACACGCGGAGCACCTTTTTTATGCTCCCAAATCACGTGCTTGTCGTTGTCTTTACTCAGTTCCCATTTCGCTGACGTACCCGTTGGGATCTCGACGATGGCATTGACTGTACCGTCTGCGGAAACCGCTTGGTAGTCATTAAAGCTAACGTTCGCTTCAAGCGTAAACTGGTCAACTTGCTTAAGAACTGGGGCTGAAGCCGCAGCCAAATCGTAACTTAAGCCGTTAGCCGTAGAGGTCGTTTTATAGCGAAGCATGTAGTCAACTTTTCCACGCTCCTTGAACAGCTTGTCGAAGCCTTTCTGGCTATAAGCGTCGAACTGACCCATCTCTTTTACACTCAGCATAGACCCGCCAACGTTGCTAGTGTCGATTGATAGAATGAGCTCACTCACCGCTTTAACAGCTTTAGCGTAACCTTGAGTTGAGTTTAAGTCGAAGTCAGCCACATCAATGGCTTTACGCACTTCCTTCGTCCAGTAGAACTCTAGAAATGGAACAGGCTGCTTCGGTTTGTTCCAGCTCACTCCGCGCGAGAAGTACATTAGCGAACGGTACTGATCGTTGGCAAAGTTTGTTAGCCCAAGAGAGGTTGGAAGTTGTTGATAGCTAATTGGCGTACCTTTTTGATCGAATAACCAAGTGTTGCCATCTTTTGCCATTTGGTTCCAGAAAGCATTCATGCTTTTAAGATCGCGGTAATCTCTATCAACCACTACATTGACGTTGAATGATGCACCGCCCTGTGGCATACGATAGAAGACGTTGAAAGTATGGTGACCATCAGTCAGATAGTAGTCGCCATTCGGAGCGATAACGACTGTCTTCATATCTTGCTTACGCGCACCGACTTCCATCTCACATTTGAACGAAGATGGGACATTTGGGTGTGCTTGTGGGCTAATACTAACGACGCCTTTCTGGCCGTTAGCTTCACAAACCTCATCGTACATTTTCTCTTGATCAAACTGGAAGCGACCCAGTTTGTACATGATTTGATCGTAGCCAACAGAAGGTTGGGTTGGTTTTAGCTCATGGAGGCCTAACTTGATAACATCGCCTTCAGAAACATTACTTGCTTGCACTGGTAGAGCAAAGATTGCCAAAGCCCCGATAATGGCAAAGATCCCTGTATTTTTCATAAGTCCTTCTAGATATAGGAATAAAAGTCAGGCATCAATGTAATATCCAATAGTGACACTATTATTTCAATTAACGGGCTAGATGATGGTAAACGAACCTACAGAGAGTCTGTGGTAAAATACCTTGACTGATTAGTCGCTGTAAAAAAGCCATTTGAGTTCATCAAATGGCTTTCTATCAATCAGTGTTTATTCGCTGTCAGGCTTTGGCGGCGTTTTCTTCTTTGGAATAAATACGCTGTCACCCACTGCCACATTCTGGTGGAAGCTCTTGTCGCGTTTAACGGGTTTCTTAGCGGTTTTCTTACCTTGCGGTTTCGCTTTCTTAGTCGCTTTACCTTTATTACGGAAATCAGGCTTGCGAGGTTTAAGACCTTTAAACTTGCCTTTCAGACCTTCTAACTCCGAGAAGCTTAAGTCTTGCTGCAAGTACGCCTCAACGCGCTTGAAGCTATCCCAGTCTTTAGGACCAACCAACGAGACCGCATCCCCTTTGTTGCCCGCACGGCCAGTACGACCAACACGGTGAACGTACTCTTCAGTATGCTTTGGCATATCAAAGTTGACCACGTGGGTCACATTGGCAATGTCGAGTCCACGAGAAGCGACGTCTGTCGTCACTAGAATTTTGAATACTGCACGCTCAAACTGGCTCATAATCGTGTTGCGCTGAGTCTGATTTAGGCTACCGCTAAGGGCAATCGCTTTGAGCTTTTTCTTATTCAGCTTTTCAGTCAGACGCTCTGTATCCACACGCGTCGCAGTAAAGATAATCAGTTGCTTGTACTCAGCCTCTTCTAGAATGCGATCTAGGATCGCCTCTTTGTGGTCCAAATGATCACAAAGGTAGAATTTTTGCGTGATGTCTTTGTGCTCAGCACTCGCGGCACCAATGGCAATGCGTTTTGGCGCATCCAGCATCTCAAATGCGATATCATTAACTTCTGCATGATCAAGGGTTGCAGAGAACATGAGTGTCTGGCGACGACGGTGTTTGGCTGCGTTGTGAATACGACGCAGCTCAGGTGCGAAACCAAGATCTAGCATTCGGTCAGCTTCATCCAACACCAGTGTTTCTAGGCCGTCAAGATAGAGTGAACGGTGCTCTAGATGGTCAGCTAAGCGCCCTGGAGTCGCAACAATGAACTTAGGGTAGCGACGCAACGCTTTGACTTGGTCGTTGAAGTTTTCGCCACCCACGATTAAAGTCGCGTCGTAAGAGAGCCCGCCCAGCATAGTTCGTAGCTCACCATAGACTTGTTTAGCAAGCTCACGTGTTGGCGCCAAAATAACACCACGCGGATCTTTTGCAGAAAAAGCTTTGTTTTTTAGCGACTTGTGAAGCATAGGTAACACAAAAGCTAGCGTTTTACCTGAACCTGTTTTAGAAGAAGCCAACAGATCTTTACCAGCAATAGAGACGGGGATCGCCTTTTGCTGGATCTCTGTCGCCTGCTTAAAGTCTAAATGCTTCAAGTTCTTAAGTAAGCGATTGTCTAAGCCTAAATCTTTAAAGTGCAAAGTATTCTCCAATTGGTCACGTGGCGTTGCTAGTACAAGTATCGACTATATCTACCAACACGAAATATATTAAAAACAGGCTATGATAACTGGATTCGCCCATAGAGGATAGAGATCACAGAAAATATTCTTTTCGCACTCTTCAGCACACATCTGTCCCTATGTATCGCTTACATTTATTCGTCTCGCCAATGAGATGTGGGTCAACTAATTCGATAATTACTTAAATTCTTGGGTTTTTTTGACTTTTAGCTGCTTTAGGAAGGTTAAAAATAGGGCTAAACTGATCTGAGTCACTATACGATCAAAAGGTATAGGGCGTTATTTGATACTTACATACGAAGGAGTTCCACCATGAACAAAATGTTGATCGCAGCTGCTGCAGCTTCTGTTCTTCTACTAGCAGGTTGTTCGTCTACTCCAGACGAAGCAACTACGGCAAAAATCGACGAACTTTCAAACCAAGTAAGCCAGCTAAGCCAAGACGTTCAAGCGCTACAGTCTGAAGTACGTAAGTCTGGTGATTCTGCTATGGCGGCACAAGAAGAAGCGGCTCGTGCAAACGAACGTATCGACAACATTGCTCAGTCTTACACTAAGTAAGATTAACGCAGTTGATTAGTCATTAAATATCAATAACTTAATTAATGACTTCGCACCAAATGGCGATAAAGTGGCGACACAATTTAGTGTCGCCACTTTTGTTTTATAGCATCTTACAAATCAGGCTTAGGTGACTGTCTTGGAATATGTTTGCGTAAAATGAACTCTTCCCCTTTATATGCAATGTAAGGGAATGGGTAGACGAAATAGGCTTCTTTTTTACAATTCGTACAGGTGTGTCGCCATTGGTTATTGCTAGGTACTGTCGAACTATCGACTCGGTACACACCACCGCTGCATTCATCACATTCAAACTCCACCAATTCCACTGTAATTTGCTTGCTTTTCTTCATAAACTTGCCGATAAAAAACCGTTTTTCGTGGTTGTCGCTTTTCACTGATAGTACGGAATTTTAACACCGCAGCACCAGATCAATATTGAAAAAACCAAACAAGTGTAAAAACACGCCTCACCCCTTGCCATTACTGGCTTCAATACAAGCAAACACGATCCTATTTTTCACACTACAGATCATTAAAAAACACACAAAAAACTCAGCGCTTCTTTAAATTCAATAACTTAACCTAAAGACACACTAACTTCCTGATCTTCATTTTTGCAAAACTGATCAATTAATTTCATTTGTAGAAATTTGTATAACGCAATATAAAGCGTTTTAAGACGTCCTGAAAATCTGCCCCGTTCCGCTACCCATAAGGCTTTAACTCTTCTCAGAGGCTGATTTAGCCCCGTTAAATTTCACCAAAATGGAATTTCAATAAACTGCCACACGAAAACATCGCAGGTGGGGAGGGGGAGTGCGTTTTACGTCACCCAATCGTTCGCTTTCGTGGCTATCTTACTGCTGTTATGCCCGTGAGAGTTCGCTAACGTTTAGACAAAAAGAAACGCAGCCGATTGGCTGCGCATTGCTGTGGAGAGTTTAGGGTTAGGATTTAGTGATAGGAGTAAGTCTGTCTTTTAGTCCGGTACTGCTTTCACCGTGTCCGGTAAACGCTTCCGCTTGAATTGGTGGGCTTGTTGGTGCTTGCGTCTCTGGGCTCTTGTGAGTATGTGCCGCACATGTATCGGATAGGTCGGTTACTACCTGCATCAACTCACCTAACAAGTTGAGTACGTTCTCATTTTCTGAGCCCAGCCACGTTTTAGGTGAACGGTAATCTTGTTCTGTGCTGGCACGAACTTCTCTTAACTTACAGTGCAGTTGAGCCAATTTGTCGGTAATGCTGCGAAAGTTACCAGATTGATCAACGTGGTGGTAAACACCTGGTCTTTGTTGGTATCGACTTTCACCTGCTTTGATTGCTGGCAGCTTCCAGCCTAGACCCAGAACCGTTCGAATGAATGGTTTATCTGGCTCACCATTAGCAAAACCAATTTCAACTATTGCACCAATCGCTGGCGGCTCAAGTCGCCCAGCTTGTTCACCAATACCTGGTACTGGTAAAGGTACTGCTTGCATGACCGGCACATCTTTACGTTCGACCAACTTACTATCAAGCAACTGAATATCCGCTGCATAGTGAGGATAGAAACGCTCAGACAAATCACCCTCTTTCGGTAGCTCTGGCAATGCAACGACTTTGGCAAGCTGAGGCAAATGCCAGTTGCCTGTTAGTTCTGGGAATAGCCGGTAGACAATACGCTTAATTGTTTTTACGTCCATGTTATGACTGTCTCCGTTCCAACGTGTTCAACGGTGGCAAGCTTACAACCATTCACGATCACACCTGGTTTAAAGTGTGGCGTGCAAGGAACCGTTGCCGTTTTTTGGGCTTGGTGTGGATTGAGCATGTTAGCAGGGATAGTCGCTGGCTTGTCTGCCCAGTAACTATCAGCCCAACTTCCTACAAAGATTTGTCCATTCCCTTGTTGCTGCCAGATGTAATCAGAAATACTAAAAGCCTGTGCTATCTCATCGAGTACCCGATAACCATTACCTGTCGAATAGAAACAAGGGATAGCACTGTTGGCATAAGCTCTATCAGGGACCACAAACTGCAGCCCTGTTTGTTGAGTGATGTTACTAAGCAACTGAACTAGTGTTGGATGTCGCATGATGACATTCAATGGGTGATAAAGTGCTGCGGCCAGTTCTCTGCAGAAGATCACAACGTAACCTGGTTTATCTGGTGAAACCCTTTCGACAAATCCAGTCAGCACGCGCCTAATGTTATTACCCCAACCCAATTCGATAGCGACTTGCTGCATTGGGTTCGCTTCACCTTGTATCGTTAGCTTTGCTCTACCTGGCGCATTATCAGAAAATGTCAGCCTGTGTTGGCTGACTTTTCTTGGCTCACTGCCAACATAGCATTGAATGGTAAACTCTGGTGTATTCATGCCAGTGCCTTATCGATTGATTGCAAATACCCCATTACACCTGTCATTTCCACTTCAGTATCCGGTGGTGTCTCTGCCGAAGCCGTTGGTGGTGTGGTTGGTGTTTCTACCCCTGCGGCTTTTTGCTGTACTGCAGGTTTTGGATCTTCTCTGCTTTCGGTTCGTTCTGCCACACTCATATGTTCTACAAGTTCAAAGCTAATTAACCACTGGCGCAACTGTGCGTCTTCTTGCGCTGTAATGGTTCCTTGAAACTTAACCTGACTAACCTTTAGAGCATTAGCGGTTCGGTTGTCGATGCGGTAGATCACTCGTGCACCGTCAAGCTTTGCGCCAGCCAGTGTATAGAGTTGGTTTAGTGTTGGGGCTTTGTCATATGGCAAAGTCCCTGTTACAGCGAGAACCTTACCTTTATCTCCCGTTTCCGCTTGGTCAGTGGATGCAGAGTTGCCGGACATATCCTGTCCGGCTAGCTGTTGCCTTGCAGTGACCTTTAAGCCCTTGAGAGGGATTCGAACTGCTGAGAGTGAAAGCATTTAAGCCACCTCTGGCGGAGTCGGCCAAGGGTTTTCGATTTGGATTTGTTTTCGTTCTTTGACTGCTAAATCCATTAAACGGTCATATTCTGATTGTTCGCCCATGTGCTTTTTGATTTCAGCTTCTTCAAGATGCGGTCGAACACGTTGGGTGTATTCAGATTGACGCTTATCATCAACGGCTTTGTATTGCTCTTGATAAACATCTTGTTCTGTTTTCAATCGCCATGCTGAACCATCTTTGATAAGCACATCAGAATAAGCGCACTCTATTTCCTGCCAAGTCTCATCATGTCGCTCGATATGCTTAACACCGACTGCATCGATATAAAATCGAGAATAATCCGCCGCATCAACGAGAACACCGTCAACCACTCGAACTCGCTCTAATGACCATGCATTTATCAAAGCATCAGGCACGGTCAACAAGTTAGGCATTGAACCAGAGGCTAGATTTGGAATATCACTACCCGATTGAATTTGTACAGTTATCATGCTTTCACCTCTTGTCTAAATCGAACACCTAGCTGTCCCCCCTCCCAACTAGGATTACTATCGTTGGCTCTATATTTATGATGCACCATGTATCGATTGAGATTCACTAACAGAACATCAAAGGCAGTAACATTTTCACGGCCTGAGAAATTCCAATCCTCAAAAGCAGCAATTCCGTGAGCATTAATACCAATCACCAAACCCTCCGATTGAATAGGAGTTCTTGCCCAGTTGTATGTAAAAATACGAGCGGGATGGACAGGGTTGGTACTCATACCGACCATTTGCATATCTGCATTCAATTCAGGCTTGTTAATGAGAGGGGTTAATATTCCCGCTTCAATCTTCGCCAACAACACATCGTCATAGGTACTATCAAAACTTGGGTCTGTTTCTGCCTTTGACGTTGGGTTGTAAACCACGTCAGACAAATCTTTAAGCTCTAGGCCGTTAGCTTCCGTAAATCTCAAGTGATAAGTTTTAGCTAAATCAATTTCAAATGACTTCGTTTGAATTTCAGTAGTATTGAAGTCTTTCCAGCCATAAAGACGCAAAACCTGATTATCAGCGACCGTGAGAGTTGTTCCTACCAAACTAATATCTAACTGATTATTGGCAGTTAACACTTCGGGATAGTGCGGCAGCTTCGATAAGGCAAGCGACTGCTGTTTTTCATGCTCAGCCAAACCACCCTTAACACGTAAATCCACTATTGAGCCATCAGCCTGAATTCGTGCTAGTTTCGCCACATAATGAGGTCGGTTCTCGCTATCGGTGTAATCTACTAGATCATCAGTGGTCGCTACGATTTGGAATAGGTTTTCATGCTGAGAAAGTGCGGTACCATCACGGTAAACATCAACCCATAAAGTTGTTGGCTTGTTATCGACCGTTTGCACCGTTGAAAGTGCGTTTTGAATGCGTAGGCCACCGACATAAGCGACACCTGGTGCAATCAAATATTTGGTTTGGTCAACTTCATGGCGTGTTACGTCAAAACCATCAACGAAAGCGGTATGACCATAATTATCTAGGCAAGATAAGCGGTGATCTTCGTCCATTCCTTTTAATCGGGCTTGGTAGTCAATCTGCCAAGTAGCCGCATCAATTGTCACATTAGCAGCGGCTGCAGCTCCATCGAACTGCATTAGCATCGACTTAGTTAACGCCATGCCTGTTTCTTTGGTTTCTGTAGCTTTGTAAACCACCATACCGCAACTATTCGGCACGTTCTTGTCACGCAGGAACATAGCGTTAAATGTGAATGGTGCTGTGCTACCTGGTATCACCACGGAATAAACAACCGCATTGCTACCAGATTTACCGATTTGGTCAACATTACGCTGAGCCACCCATTGTTCTATTGGCGGCAGTGACACGGTACGGTCAATCGGTTGAGACAAATCAAGATCAGGAATCATCGCAAAAATGATTTCATTGAGATCAGTAGGCTGCTTCAACGAAATTTTGTTTTGCAGGTACTGTTCAAACTCTAATGGGATAGCCGTTTGGCTCATAGTTAACGCTCCCTTTTACTTTTATCAGTTCAGGCGCGTCATTGACGCGGTGAAAATCTGTTGATTGTGTTCGATGCGTTTTTCTCGCACCGCCACGGTGGATTCATCGTTGGCTTTTGCAGCATGAAGGTTGAACCGGTGACCAAATGCTGCAGCAATCATCTTCAACGTTACCGGATAAGTCACATTGAACTGGTAGCGACGACACGTGCGACCGTATTGGCGAATCATGGCATTCATTAGCCAGTTCTTTTGTGCCAAGTCACTGTCAGCGGTTTCAATGGTGACAACGTCCCATTGTTCTTGGTCTTCACGTTCATGGATTTCTACCCAGTCGACGCCCAACTTACCAAACATGTTTTTAAAGCCGGCTGTCTCACCACCATGACGGGCAAACGAATAAGCGTTGGCGACACGGATACGAAAAATCATTTCGTCTTCACGTTCTAACGGCTCGATGTCTCGTTCCCAAGCCATCAGGCGAACAATGCCAATTGGAGCAGTTAGTGGGTCATGCTTTTTGAGTGGCATTCGTAATGCTTCGTCCACTCTTAACCAGTAGTTACGCAGTGCGTTGGCAAACTTTGCCAGCTCACCTCTACCCATCCAGTACTTGAATTTAATTGGTGGTAGTTGCATAGCTACTCCTGCATGTTTATCGTCAGCGTAGACAGGCGAGGAATTTTCAAACTGCTCACAATGTCTTCTTGTTCGAACTGCAATGACTCGATGCCCTCAAGCAAGGCATGTAGCTCACCTTCTAGGCGTGAAAAGCTAAAGCGACCAATAGGATTCGTTGGCGTAACTTCATAATCACTGTTTTCACGAAATGCCGCTCTCACTACATTTTCGATGTTCGCTTTTAACGTCACACGCTCTTGGTCTGTTAGCTTCGCTTTCGGCCAGACTTTAACACTGATAGCGTGTTGAGTTTCTGGCATCGCTTTCACCAACAAATCATCACCATGACCATGCAATCCACTGGTTGTCACTTCGTGGTTTAAATCGTCGATCAACTCTTGTGATGGATTTCCCGTATCTAACAAGACCAGTGCGTTCGCAGTACCTGGTCCACGTGGGGCGTTATGCTCAAAATAGATATTGTCGTCTTGAATACCTGCTTTCTTCATCAGCAAGGAACGGTAAGCCGCATCAATGTGCCATTTAGCAGCCGCACTCCACTGGTTACGCACACGCAAGCGAAGTTCGTCTTCGTCTTCATCGTCTGCGCCAGCTTCTATCAACCATTCATCTTCATTGGTTGCAGCGGCAATACCCGAAATAGCAACGGGGATCACATGGTAGTAACCACCGCCCAAGTTATAAGCGGCACCTTCGTGTTCGGCTTCGACGGTTGCTGAAACGGTAGTTTCATTCTCTGGCATCGTCGTGTCTTCAAGCACTTTCACTCGATAAATGGTGCCGTTAATCGGTTCAGTTTGAACCCACGTATCTTTAGGAATAATGAGTGCCGGACCTTGCAAAGCAGCACGTTGAAAAACAATGGTACCTTTTGCCTTTGTTTTAGCTTTTGGTTCGATGTCTACTTCCCAAGCCTTGAGTTTCAATGACTCACCGAACGCAGTGGCTAGAAACGTGTTAGGCAGCACGTATTTGACTAACAGGTTTTCAATCAGCCAAACAGTTGAGACGATCACGGCTTGCTCTATCATTCGCCAGAAAGGAGAAAAGCGGCTGTCGTTATTAATCACGCTACCTGCTTTTTCCATCTCTTCTTTGAGCACCTTGCGCCAACTCTCTGAATCAGTTGGTATGCCTGACTCTTTTAGGAGTTCTTCATAATCTGGCTGTGGAATATTTGCCATTAGCTATCAACCTCTATTTCGATGTCGCCAAAGTCACGTGTTGTTGCGAAAATCCAGATTTTGCCCAGTTCTGGCTCTTCCATTCGAACGGTACCTGGTACCAAGCGAACTTCTTCTTCAACCAAGAGCTCTATTTGCTTTTTAATGTCACTGCGACCATCACGAGACTTTTCACCAATCAAAGCCACGGCTAAACCGCTTTCGATAATGGCGTGTTTAATGTCTTGGGCGATCACGGCTCTGTCTTGAATCATCACTGGGTTTCGACCAGCATCTAAAACGACATCACCGTTTTCTATGAGCAAATCTTGATACAGGTAATCTTTACTCATGGCGCAGCCATCTCTAGTTCATTAGCCATATCTTGTGGGCTATTCATGTACGTTGGATAAATGTTTACACCGCCGTAATTCGTCGAACGTCCTTGGTTGTAAGTCGACATCTGACGAGCAACGCCACCTTGTTGAACTCTCGCTTTTGGCGTGGCTTGCTGAACTGCACCAATGGTTTTACCTGGTGCTTCATCATCACCGAAACCTGGTATCCAACTGATCACGCTATCAAAGCCTTCACCAATCCAGCCGAACAAGTTTTCAAACACGGCTTTCACTTCGTCAACAATTGCAAATAGACCATCAAAGCCCGATAAGTCAGTAAAGCCACTTGTCACCCATTTCCAACCGCCATAGATAGCGGCAAACAAAGCTCGAATAGGTGCAGTGATTGCGGTTAAAACTTGGAACCATGTTGTGTCGCCAAAGCTAGCTTTAAGATCATCCCAGTAGTACATAAGCCCGACTACGCCAGCTATCGCAGCAGGTATCCAAAACAAAGGGTTCATTGCAACAGCAGCAGCAAATTTAAGAGCGGTCATTGCTGTTGCCAAAAACGCCTTTCCGATTGTAGAAAGTGCTATTGCAGCAGTAGAATAGATGGCACTGGCTGCCGTCATCGCTGTATTCAATATCCACTGAGTCGCCACTGCTACTTTTGCTCGTATATTGAACATTCGAATATACATATTCATAGCTAGCAACGGACCTCTAAGCACCGTCAGCGTTTTGCCTAGAAAACCAAATGAAAGAGTGATTGCTTTAACTAAACCACTCCCAAGCGTTACGGTCGCCCATAGCATTTTGAATGCACCTGTCAGAATGGTTAATACCCCACCCACGGCAATCAAACCAAAGAAAGCAACCGTCGCATATCCAATGTATCGAGTAATATTTGGGAATAATTTGGTCCACTCAACAAGCTGCATTGCGCCATCTGCCAAACCTTGAACCATTGGCAACAAGGACGGCAGCAAAGCAGTACCAATCGCGGCTCTAATTGCATAAAGCCCTTGTTCCATTCGTTCCCATTGGTCGGTCATTGCGCCTGCCATCTGTTCGGCGGCATCAAGCCCTTTCACCTTACCCAATTGCTCAATTGAACCGGCTAAACCATCGGTGTTTTGCATCAACAGTTGAACCATTGCTGTTGCTTCCTGCGAACCAAAGGCTTTTGACAGTTCCGCAGCTTCCGCAACTGAAATAGTTTCCCCATATCGTTGCTTCAACTTTCCTAGAATGTCGACGATTGGAAGCAACTGACCCTGTGAGTCAGTAAACGACATATTGAGAGTGTCTTGTGCTTTGGCTGCACCAGCTAAGAACGCTCGATACTTGGTACCTGCTTCACTACCACTCATGGTCGATTGAAGAGTGCCAAGAATAGCCATTTGCTCGGTCATCCCAACACCAACAGATGTCGCTGCAGCACCTACCGAAGTAAATGCAGATGACATTTCCGAACCTGTGGTTTTGAAGATTTGAACCGCTTTAGCAGTTTGACCACCAAGCATATTTACCCAATTGGCTTTACCCATATCGTTAGCGGTGTTCTGGAATATTCCATACATGGTGCCAACGTAATTGGTGATGGTTGCTGTATCGGCTTTCGTGGCAGCGGCCAACACACCAGAGGCGCGAGTAAACTCGGACAACTCATTGCCAGCCAACCCAGCAATTGCAGATTGAATATCATAGGAAGCGGCGACAAAGTCAGAGGCCGACTTGCCATATTCAACAGAGAACTGTAGTGCGGTTTCCGCCAAGTTCTTTAACTGAGCATCAGCAACACCCAGTGATTTGACTTCACCTAGTGCTCTGTCCATCTCAATCGCTGGCATTAACGCTTGTTGCAAAGCAATACCAGCACCAGCTACGCCAGCAGCACCCGACACCATAGTGTGAGTACCGTCTCGGTAGGAAGAAGCCATACTACTAAACTGACGCTGAATATTGCCCAGCGGTTTACTAATTTGGTCTATCAATCCAACTGTGAATCGTAGTGGTTCTGGTAAAGACATTCGTTATCCTGCAAAAGCTTTCGCTGTTCCGTTCGCATTAGAAATCGCGGTGTTATCCCAGTGTTGTTTCTCTAACCAAACCGCTTGAGCCAAGCTCATTTCTGTATCAGGTTCGTGGGGCAACCATTTCCTTCGTAATGCGTACATCTGGAGTAAGTCGCTTGATTCAAGCGACTTAACCAGCTCTTCTATTTTTTTACTGAGATCGCCACCTTCGGTGCATACTCACCAACTAACGTCCCTGCAACCTGAATCATTGCGCCAGCGTTGTCTTCATCAAGCTTGCGTAATGTTTCTTTCTCTTCATCGCCTTGCGCTGACTGCATAACAAAGTTGTGTGCCGAATCGGTCATGTCACCACGTGCCATCGCACCGACATACTCACCGTAAAGCTCTGGTGTTGGTGCAAACTGAATATCCGAACCTGCAATAGTTAGAACGATAGTTTTCTTGCTCATGTGATTTTCTCTCTATCTAATTTCGTTTCTAGACGGTCGAACCGTCCGTTAATGGATTCTTTAAGATCGTCCACGGCTTCCCTAAGCTCGTGTTTCGTTGCGTATTTTTCCGCGTTATCCGCTCTCATCCTTTCGATAGCAATTTCATTTTGATGAGTGCGCTGCATTAGGCTGTTTGCTGTACTATTGGATTTCTCTGCACGTGTGTACACAAAGCCAATCAGAGTCAGTAGAAAAGCAGCCACTGCCAACCACACGCGCAAATCTTCCATTTAGCCTCCTTGCGTAACGGCTTGCTTTAAGCTCCCGATAAACCCTGCAGGTTTAGTCCCTTGAGCGACTTGCTTGTCTTGGCTTCGCTTATGGATGCTGATACCCAACACGGCTAGAGCAACGCTAAACAAAGGAGTAAGAGCCACAACACTATTCACAACGCTGGCTGCTTGCTCTGGGTGGAAAACCAGCGCAAAAGCCAAGCCGAAGAACAGCAGGGACCAAGCCAAACACATCGCATAACCAAACGTTGGTCGCCAACGTCGAACATAGGCGTCATTGCTGGCTAACTCTGCTTGCTGGGTTGCAGCTTGAGTGGTAATCGCCAACTTGCGTTCTTCGCTTTCAATCTTTGAGTGACTCAAAGCCAGCTCTTGCAGTTTGATACGTTCATCACTTTCAAGCTGTTTGAGCTTTAGCAGTGCATCAGGATTGTTTCGCAACTCTTGTTCGATAGCTTCTGGCGTATTTTCTACGCCTAAAGTACTCGCAACCATCGCACCTACGGCACCACCTGCAGGGCCACCGATCACAGTGCCAATCATTGGCGCGGCTGTGGCAATTAATGATTTAACGCTTTCCCACATGGCTCAGTCCTTTACGATGGTTAAAACAGCCGGTTGACCATCAAGCTCGTGCATCAATGCTTCAAATGCTGCTTTTGAATTAACCACGGCCCATTCATTCCCAACAAAACCAAAATCGACACCTGGTGCTAAACAGCCTTGAAGTTGGCTTGGTGTGTTCGCTTTATGGATCAGAATGTGAGTTCTTAAACTCGGCCCCTGACGAGTTACACCCAGTTCGCTAGCTTCTAGCGCATAGCAATCACCAAACTTAGGCGATTTATGTGGCAGAATTTGATAAGAACCCTCTGGCACACACGATTTACCAGGCAGGTTATTTCGCCAACTACGTTCGGCAATCACACACACTTGGCTTCCGTCTTCACGGTGAAGTGTTCCAAAAGTGCCGTCTTGAAAATAACGGCGTTTCAATACAAATCGTTTCAACGTTTTGCCCTCTTCTCTAGAAGTTCTTGGCAAGCTACACAGGTGCAGCAGTGAGGCAGATACTTTCGGCGTGCGGTTGGGATTTCCTCACCGCATTCAACGCAATGCGTTTCGCCGTTCGGGTGTTCTGCTTTCGCTTTGGCACTGGCTGCCAATTGCTTGGCCAGTGCCATTTCCGTTTGTTTGGTTTCGATACCGCTTGCATGATCAAATAAGTCCGGCATCTACCACCTACCCAATAATGTCGGCGGTTTCTTCTGGTCGTAGGTACGGCACGCCATTGATGTTGATAAAATCAGGATCAGTCACATCGAACGGAATCTTATGAACTAGCGCACTACCACCGTTGCTATCTGCATCAATCAGATCAGAGATTTTCAACTTAATGCCAAACATCTCTACTTTGAGCTCGTCACGATCCGTTTTGCCGTAGCCCATAGCGTCGAACGTAGGCAAGCCACGGAATGAACCTGCGCCAGCAGCAGCTTTCATCAGCAAGTTAAATTGACTTGTGATCAGCTCTAATTCGCCAGACGCTTCGACATCACCTTCTACAAAGCCATCAGGAACGCCATTGGTTTTGGTCACCGCACTATT
>NZ_JATABG010000017.1:0-23276 GCF_036533755.1 Vibrio sp. M260118
AATATCACTAAAGCCTGTTCCCTGTTTCCATAATCTGAATACTAGATCTTTTTCGTCCTGAGTAAATGTACGTTTTGCTCGCTTCATCATTAGTGCCTGTGCAAATCAGTATTTTAGTAAAACTGTTGCAATGACCAATTGAATCTACAACAGCTCTCTTGATGTCGGACTCACTGAACAACTCTCGATAATCGAGAAACTCAGGCAGAGCTTTAACGTAACAACCCTATGTCATGTGTTCAGTGTCCACCGCAGCAGTTACAAATACTGGCGTTGTCGCCCGAAGCGTGTTTCTCCAGAGTTGGTGAAGCTAAAAAGTCTTATTAAAGAAGTTCATACGGCAAGCAACGGCTCTGCTGGTGCGAGAAGCATTGCCGACATGGTGACAGCTCAAGGTATAAAACTGACACGTTATCGAGCTTCTAAGATAATGAAATTATTAGGGCTGGTAAGCGGTCAAACACCGAAGCACCGATATCGAAAGGCATCACAAGAGCACGTAGAGATCCCCAACCATCTGTCTCGACAATTTGCCGTTACCGCCCCCAACCAAGTCTGGGTCGGTGATGTGACGTATGTCTGGACGGGACTGCGCTGGATGTATCTTGCTGTTGTCATCGACCTGTTCGCGAGAAAGCCAATTGGTTGGGCGATATCAGTATCGCCTGATAGCAAGTTGACAGGAAAGGCACTCTCTATGGCGTTTGAATCACGAGGTAAGCCCAAAGGCGTGATGTTCCACAGCGACCAAGGAAGTCATTACACCAGTCGTTCTTATCGGCAACTGTTGTGGCGTTATCAAATCAAGCAAAGCTTATCTAGGCGAGGTAATTGCTGGGACAACAGTCCGATGGAACGGTTCTTCAGAAGCTTAAAGACAGAATGGATACCAGTGTCGGGTTATCGGAGTTTTAGCGAAGCGAGAGAACATATAACTCGATACATCACGGGCTACTACAGCCAACTCAGGCCACATCAATATAATGGTGGTCTAACACCCAATGAGTCTGAACGACTGTATTGGGAAAACTCTAAAACTGTGGCCAATTTTAGTTGACCACTACAGGTTATGAAACTGTTCGAAATTTCTAGGCAGTAGCGACTTGCTTGACCTTAGGTAACTTAATTGAGATAAGCGTTGTAAGGGCAAGGAAAGCAAACGATACCCACAAGCACGCTGACAAGCCTGCCATTTGGAACACCAACCCTGATAGAATCGTACCGATTAAACGGCCCATCGCATTTGCCATATAGTAGAAGCCGACATCAAGTGAAACACCATCGCCCTTGGCATAGCTAACGATCAGGTAGGAATGAAGGGAAGAATTGACCGCAAAGATAGCACCAAAAATCATCAAACCACCAACAATCACTAACTGTGGTTGCCAACCAATTTGCACCGCATAAGCGATACCTGCTGTGACCATCGCCAATCCACCAGCCCAAAGCATCGCTGCATGGCCATCAGGAACTTTACCTTGCGCTTTACCGGTAATTTTCGGAGCAACGCCTTGAACGAAGCCGTAAGCAATGGTCCAAAGGGCTAAGAAGCCACCTACCCATGAGTGATTCCAGCCAAACACGCTGCCAAGATAGATAGGTAAGGCAATCACAAACCATACATCACGCGCGCCAAATAGGAACATTCGCGCTGCAGATAAGATATTAATAGACTCAGATTTGGAGAATATCTGCTTGAACTTAGGCTTAGTTTTCGCTTTACCTAAATCAGCCTCTAAGCTCAATAGACTGCCAATGAACACTAAGGTCAACACACCCGCCATGGCCAATACCGCATAGTTAAAGCCTATGGTTGAAAGCAAAAAGCCACCGACAAAGAAACCTGCTCCTTTAAGGGCATTTTTTGATCCGGTTAAAATCGCAATCCATTTATACAAAGCACCTTGTTGCCCATCTGGTACTAAGGTTTTGATTGAGCTCTTAGCACTCATCTTGTTGAGATCTTTAGCAATACCTGACAACGCTTGAGCCGCCATTACCCATGGGATAGTCAACCATACGTTAGGCACAGCAAGCATAGCCAACGCAACTATCTGCATTGCCAAGCCAAGGTTCATTGTCTTATTCAGGCCTAACCTCGCGCCAAGCCAGCCACCAATTAAGTTAGTGACAACACCAAAGAATTCGTAGAAAAGAAACAGCGAAGCGATTTCTAGCGAACTGTAACCCAAATCATAAAAGTATAGCACCACCAACATGCGCAAAGCACCATCGGTAATCGTGAAGTTCCAGTAATTGAACGTCACTAGCATGTATTGACGAACACTTTTGCTTAGGTTTGAGAACATAACGTCATAGCCATTGAAAGGAACATAAACAGTAGCGTGATAGATTGATGAGCTTTTGGACCATCACAACCCAAAAGCTCTATTTGCCGTTCAAGTAGCGATTACTTCACAGCCACTTGGTTGATGTAGTCCACCTGAACCTGCTTGGTAAATGCACCTGGTCGAAGCGCTTGAACTTCACGCACAATGTCTTCTAATTTCCACTGCTTCTCTAATAGTAGGTGAGCCGCAAACAGACCGGTGCGACCAGAACCGCCCATACAGTGCATCGCAACTTTACCGCCGTTATCAACAATTTTATGTAGTTCTGGACTCGCTGCCTGCCACTTAGCGGCAAAGTCAGCACCTGGAGCGCAGTCATCTTCAATCTCTATTTGGAACCACTGCATGCCTAGTTGCTGAGTTTTCTCACCAAGCTCAGAGACCTCTTTGCTTGCCAATTCAGCATCGTCTAAAGCAGTCACAATCGCTTCAACACCCTGCTCTTTTAACTGAGTTAGGGATGCATCCAGATCAACACCTTTAGTACCTGGACAAGGAGTAAGTACTAACGCACCAGTTTCAATATCAAGTTGCCATGTTGGATGTGCCATATCATGTGCTCCTTAGCTTAGACCAACTTTGCGTACTAACTCAGCCGTGCGAGTCGCGTAACCCATCTCGTTATCGTACCAAGCGTAGATCTTCACCATACGCTTACCAACCAGCATGGTAGATAGCGCATCAACGATAGTTGAACGCTGGTCGCCTTTGTAGTCGATAGAAACCAGTGGACGCTCTTCATAACCGAGAATGCCTTTTAGTGTTCCCTCGGAAGCCTCTTTTAGCAGTGCGTTTACCTCTTCTGCTGTCGTGTCTTGCTTCACTTCGAAAACAATATCAGTAAGAGAAGCGTTCGCGAGTGGTACACGAACAGCATGGCCGTTAATGCGATTTTCTAGCTCTGGGAAAATCTCAACAATCGCTTTCGCACTACCTGTTGTGGTTGGAATCAGGCTCATCCCACAAGCACGAGCACGGCGTAGATCTTTGTGCGGCGCATCAAGAATAGTTTGGGTATTAGTTAGATCGTGGATAGTGGTAAAAGACGCGTTCTCAATACCTAGTTTCTCATTAATTACCTTCACCACTGGTGCAATACAGTTGGTGGTACAAGATGCCGCTGTAACGATCTGGTGAACCGCCGGGTCAAAAATCTCATCATTCACGCCAACAACAATATTAGCCACGCCCTCTTCTTTCACTGGCGCAGAAACCACAACACGTTTTACGCCTTGCGCTAAATACTTGTTAAGGAATGAAGTTTTACGATGCACGCCTGTTGCTTCAATCACTACATCACAACCAGACCAATCAATCGCATCAATCTCTTTCTCTTGGCTAGTTTTAATAACCTGACCATTGATTAGGATTTGGTTGCCTTCGGCTTTCACTTCGTGGTGCCAACGGCCTTGGACTGAATCAAATTCTAGAAGGTGCGCCAGCGTAGCAGTATCTCCCGCTACATCATTGATTTGGACAAACTCTAGCTCCTGCCAATCAAATGCTGCGCGAAGCGCTAAACGTCCGATACGACCGAAACCGTTAATACCTACTTTAATTGCCATAACTTAATCTCTTCTATCTCTTAATCACTGACAGCAAACAGGGCGAGCCTGAATTGCATGAAGTCGTTCAATATCTTGTTGGTACTCTGTCTTAAGGCAGTTAGATGCCACAAGATCGTCAATAAGCTTTTTCATCCATCCGGGCAGGTCAGCAGACAAGCGGTAAAACACCCACTGCCCCTGACGAACATCAACTAAGATGCCGCTTGAGCGTAACTGAGCAAGATGACGAGAAATTTTCGGTTGGCTCTCTTGCAGCGCTTCCGTTAGCTCACCCACACACAAGCACTCTTCGCGCATGATTAACATCAGGCAACGAACTCGAGTTTCATCAGATAACAACTTAAAGAATTGGTGAGGTAACATAAAACATACTCATATATGGATATGCGCATATGTTATTTAAAATTGAGGCGTGATCAAGCCATTTAGAGCAATTGTCATAAAAGCTTAATAAACTGGATCAGATAACGATGTTGAGATCTTGGCTCCAACGCTGAGCCTGTGAGATACGTGGCATGACTTCATTAAAAGATAGGTTCAAACGCTGACAAGCAGACTCTACCCCTTGCCAGTCAGCCCTCTCATAACACTCCTCCAGCTTAATGAGATCGCCATATGGCCCTTCCCTCTCAAGCAACGCCGCTTTGATCGTCTCTGACAGTGGTAACTGTTCGACGAGATCTTTCAGTGACATATCGAGCATAGAGTCGAGTAGAGAGAGCAAGCCAATTAGAAAAGCTTGTTCACGGTATTGGTTGAATGGATTATCGTTAGACATTAGCAAGAAGAACTGAGCGCGTTGCAGCGACAAGGTATAGATCTCTTGCGGCTTTCTCGCAGAGACAAATGAAGCGACAGCGAGTGACACAAAGATCTTGAGCTTATCTTGACCAAGATAAACCAGCGCCTGACGGAAAGAGGAGATCGGCGTTTCAATGCGATTCGACATGGTGTTGACGAAACGCAGCAACTTATACGACAAGGCGACATCACGAGCGACTATCTTCTCAACCTTCTCAAAATCAACCGAAGGTTTACACACCTCTCTGAACAGTTCCATAGCAATGACATGTTGTGGGCTAACGTAACGTTGACTGATGACTTGTGGTTTACTAAAAAAGTAGCCTTGGAAAAAAGTAAAGCCCGCAGAACGTGTGGCGAGGAACTCCTGCTCAGTTTCCACTTTCTCAGCTAGGAACCGACGTTTCACACCCTTTGCTAATCGTTCTTTAACCAAAGCACACGATTCTTCAAGCCCCGTAGCCATGATATCAATCTTAACGATTTGCACATAAGGTAGGAATCGCTCCCACTCAGGCTTGTAGACAAAGTCATCCAATGCGATTAAATAGCCACTGGCATGGATCTGCTTTATCGCTTCAAACAATTCGTCATTCGGGGTACAGGTTTCGAGCACCTCAACCACAATTTGCTCTTTAGGCAAAGAGAGAGGTAACAGGCGTACTAAGCTGCTATGAGGAAAATTAATAAAGCAACGAGACTTGGCCAATGCGGGATTGGTGCCAATGGTCAGAAAGTTTTCGACAATCAGACGGTATGTGGCGCGATTAGAGTCGACATGAGCAGGATATGCATTGCTTTCACCGTCTCGAAAAAGCAACTCATATCCTAGAGTTTGTCGTTTGGCATTTAGAATAGGTTGGCGAGCGACATAGGTATCTCTCATCTACGTATTACACCCCAATCAGGCTTTGGCTGCCGCTAATAAAGCACCACAGCCGACAAACATAGAGCCAAAAACTTTGTTAATGCGAGACATAATTCGATCCGAGCGAATAAAACGGCCCATTTGCGCCGCTAAACTTGTGTAGCCCAGCATAACAATAGAGTCGATAACAACGGTCGTTACACCTAACACCAATAACTGCGTTAGTTGGTCTTTTGCAGGGTCAATAAACTGAGGGAAAAGCGCAACCAAGAAAACAATCGACTTAGGATTGGTTAAGTTAATTAACACTGCTTTGCGCATCAGACTGAAACTAGATAAATGTTGAGTCTCTTCTACTGCAGATAGACTTGAATGATCACGCCACTTTTGAATACCTAACCAAACCAAGTAAGCAGCACCTACCCACTTGATAACGCTAAAGGCAAAAGCAGACTGAGCGACCAAGGCACCAATCCCTGCCCCTACTAGCATAATGTGAATCGCCAAGCCAATCTGCAGGCCAGCGATAGCAGAAATTGAACGGCGAGTGCCGTAACTCAAACCGTTACTGATCGAGTTCACTGTACCAGACCCGGGAGCCAAGCTAAAAACAATGGCGGTGACCACATAAGCAAGCCAAACATGCATATCCATCGTATTTCTCCTCGACTAAATGCAGCTAGAGACACATAATCTAAATTCTGTCGCAAAAATGAAATCGTAGTCAGGCACTTCTAACCTATGAATGATTCAAGCTTCGCTATAAAACCTCCTTATACTCAAGAGTCCAATTTTGAGCAAGCAATCAATAACAAAATTGCTGATTTTTGGGCGTCTCGCGTTGACGGGTTTCAGAAGTCATTTGATAAAACGTCTTTATATTGGGTCAAGTTTACTGCTCCTGAGCACACTAAAGCGATTCTAGTGGTCAATGGTCGTATTGAGTGTTGCGAAAAATACCAAGAACTGTTTTATGACCTTTTTCAGCAAGGCTACGATGTCTACTCCTATGACCATCGAGGACAAGGACTTTCACAGCGCCTAATTGAAGATCAGCAGATGGGCTACGTGGAAGAGTTTGATGACTACATGAAAGACTTAGACAAGCTAGTCGATGTTTTCAAACTGAACCTATACGACAAATGTTACCTGCTAGGACACTCTATGGGTGGCAACATTGTGACTCGCTACTTGCAGAACTATGACTCTCCATTCGCCGCCGTATCGCTGAGCGCACCTATGTACGGCGTTAACGTCCCTGCCCACCTTAAACCATTTGCGACCTTGCTTGGCCAGCTGTTAACGGCCATCTACCCTAAACCAACTTTTGCCCCAGGTCAGGTGGCCTATTTCCCTAAGCCATTTGAAGGTAACTTTCTTAGTCAGAGCTTGGTTCGCTACCGCTGGTTTAGAGATCTTTACGAGCAAAAGCCTCAGCTTAAAATTGGTGGCGCAAGTACACGTTGGGTTTGGCAAGGGCTTATGTCTTGTAAGCAGTGCTATTTAATGACACGCCACCTCAAACAGCCACTATTAGTGATGCAAGCGGGAGAGGATCAAATCGTCTCTAATCAGGCTCAACTTCAATTTATGAAGAAACTCGCGCGAACCAATACTCTATGCGCATTTAAAATCATTCAAGGCGCTAAGCACGAACTGCTGTTTGAAAAGGACGACTATCGCAACCAAGCCCTTGATGCCACATTGACCTTTTTCGAGCAACACTAAAATAGGAAATTCCACAGGGTGATCTTTACCCTCTTTTTCCCTTATCCGTTCGAGTAAACTTACCCCTCAAAGTCCGCTGGACTATTAACGCTGTACATACGAGGGTGATATGACCGAAGCACGTAAAGATACTCCTTTTCACATTGTAGCCTCTGACCTTGATGGCACTTTACTCGCACCAAACCACCAGCTGAGTGAGTTTTCTAAGCAGACATTAAAGGCGCTACACGACAAAGGCTTCACTTTTATCTTTGCTACAGGTCGTCACCACGTTGATGTGGCGGGCATTCGTGAAATTGCAGGGATACCCGCTTATATGATCACGTCCAATGGCGCACGAGTTCATGACCAAAATGACCAACTGATGTACAGCAACAATGTTCCGAGCGATCTGGTTCAGCAAGTTGTCGATATCGTCAGAGTCGATCCTAATATCTTTATTCACATGTACCAGAATGAGGATTGGCTACTGGATAGAGATGACGAGATGCTAGCGAAGTTCCATAGTGAATCTGGCTTTAGCTACAAGCGCTTTAACTCAGATTCAGCACCAAACGAAGGCATTGCAAAAGTTTTCTTCACTCACCCAGAGCAAGACCACGAACACTTGGTAACGTTTGAAAACAGATTGCGTGAAAAATTTGGTGACAAGCTCAATATCGCCTTCTCTACGCCTTGGTGTCTTGAGGTAATGGCTGCAGAAGTTTCAAAAGGGCATGCTCTTGAAGCCGTAGCTAAGTCACTTAACCTCGGTTTAGAGAACTGTATCGCCTTTGGTGATGGTATGAACGACGCAGAGATGCTTGAGATGGCAGGCAAAGGCTTGGTCATGGGCACAGCTCACCATAAAGTTAAACAGGCGCTACCAAACCTGGAGGTTATAGGAAGTAACGCAGATGACGCAGTAGCGCACTATCTACATGACCACTTGTTCTAGTCGTTAGCTAGGCTCTGTTGACCTAATATATTCGATGACAGGCTGCTTATTGCTGCCTGTTTTTTATTTGCAACTTCAGCTTCACAGTAAACGCTACTTTTCCTTACCTAAGATAGCGTCCCACTCTTGCTCTGTCACGGGCATGATCGAAAGTCGATTTCCTCGTTTCACTAACGGCATGTTCTCTAGTTCTGGCATTGCTTTCATAACAGACAAGGGAATAAGACGTTCCGTTTTACGCACGAACTCAATATCCACCATAAACCAGCGCGGATTATCCGGAGTAGATTTCGGATCGTAGTAATCACTTTGCGGATCAAACGAGAAGTGGTCTGGGTATGACTCTTTCACTACTTTGGCTATTCCAGTAACGCCAACCTTTTTGCATGAAGAGTGATAAATCAACACCAAATCACCCAACTTAACCTGATCTCGCATCATATTGCGCGCTTGATAATTACGAACCCCCTCCCAGCAGGAGCTCTTTTGTGTGCGAAGTGTGTCAATAGAGAAGGTGTCCGGTTCTGTTTTAAATAACCAATATGCCATAATAGATATCGCCAGTTTTTTATTAGGAAAGATATAGCATGAAGGCGCTCCGAAACCTAGCCGCAATACTATTATTGTTTGCGCTCCAAGCCTGTTCAATGTCTGCACCGAGTTCGTCAGGGCCGGCAAACCAAGCGGCGCAAGCTCGATTAGACAAGCCTGATTCCATTCAACCTCAAACATTTGTCATGCGCGGTGAAGTTGTGCTCGGTCATGAAGTTCGCTCTATTACGCCATGCGGCAGCCACCAGCAGTACTGGCTCGATATGTCTGAGGACCGCTTCCGTCAAGCGCTCAACCTCGTTCGTTCTCCTTACGCACCACTCTATGGAGAGGTAATAGGCCACCTGAGAACAGGGCACAACGACGGTTTCGTTGCGGATTACAGCGCTCGCTTTGTGGTCGATTCGATTAATATTCTCAGTGCAGAAAAACCCAATCGCTGCGATCAACCACTCAAAGCGACTCGCGCATTTGGCACCGAACCATTCTGGTCTTTAAACTTCAAAAACGACGCACTGACTTTTGAAAAAATGGGCGAACAACCTCGCCAGTTAGCACTTAACTCGAGCCGAATTGAATCCAATAGAAGACGCTACCAATTTGACGGTGGAAGCTTAGAACTCAATCAGCGTAGCTGTAGTGATGGAATGAGTGATTCTATCTACGGCTGGAGTACAACATTGCAATTAGACGATGTCAGCTACACTGGATGCGCTACGCTTTCCAATCAAGATGCGACACAGAGCTGGACTGGCACCTATCAAGCTCAGTCGACAAAAACGAGCAGTTTCAACGTCACACTAAAGCTCTTGCCTGATCACTCAGCAACCACTACCTATAGTTACACGTCTGGTGAGTCAGATTCGGTAGAGAGCGGCTACTGGCAGCAGCTTAATTCAGACCAAGTGCAAGTTGTAATGACACGCCATCAGCAACAATCACTGATTTCAGAGCGAATTTTTACTCGTGACGGATACCAACTTTCGACAGACCAAGAGAAAGTGGGTGGCGTTATTTATCCAATCGCTGATGGCGGTCTTACCCTGTTTAAAGCAGAACAAACTGTAAAAGCAATTGAAGCAGAACCCGAAAACCCAAACCATGTGCCTTCCCGTGCAGAGTTCAACCCAAAAGTCGACAATGCGGTACGTGAGTACATTGTCGCCGACGGCAACGAACTCAAAGGAACAAAATACCGCTGGTTAGAGTACGACTTGAACGGTGATGGCAACAAAGAGCTACTGGTTCAATTGAACTGGTGTGGCTCTGGTGGCTGTACCCTACTAATTTTCGAAAACCAGCAGCAGGAGTGGCGTTTCAACAGTCGCATAACCCTAGTAAGAACACCAATGAACCTAGGGCTACAAGCAACCAATGGGTGGCAAGACATAGTGCTATTTGTCGGTGGCGGCGGTGCTACTCCAAATCAACATGTGCTCAAGTTTAATAATGGCAAATATCCGTTAAACCCGAGCACAGCTCCAGTAGCTGACTATGACCAGATTAGCCCAATACAACTATTCTCTGACGGCAAAACTCCTCACCAACAAGGTGTTGTGCTGTGAGTCAACCAAGCCACATCGAGGGCAAACCTTGCCCTCGATGTTTACTAACACATCAGTGTGTTTGCTCGTTGCTGCCCACCATCAAGGCACCATTTCATCTTGCGCTACTGACTCATGAAAATGAACTGACGCGCGACACCAATACCGGGCAGTGGCTCAATAAAAGTCTTTCTAGTGCCAGTGTGCACATTTGGCAACGAACACAGTTGTGTCAAAAGCTCAAAGCCATGTTGGGCGACGAGCAGTATCAAGCTTATTTGCTTTTCCCTAGCGAAGAGAGCCGACCTATAGCCGATGCTAACCATCAAACTGCCATCAACAACAAGCAGCCGCTGTATATTGTTCTTGATGCCACATGGCAGGAAGCCAAAAAGATACTGCGCAAAAGTCCTTGGCTATTAGAACTACCTCACGTGCACATCAATCCAACCCATGACTCTCGCTACCAATTGCGCAGAAATCAGCAAGCAGGGCATCTGTGCACATTAGAAGTTGGATGTGAGTTATTAAAACAGGTAGGATGCGGCAAGCAAGCGGATCACTTGCTCACGTTTTTTGACCACTATATGCTAGCCTATAAAGCCGACAAGAGTGGCCATATGCTTAAAACAGGCGTCTAGGCTCTGCCAGATAGAAACCTTGCAAGTAATCAACGCCTAGGTCTTCCGCGATTTCGCACACTTCTTTATTATGCACAAACTCCGCGACAGTTTTAGCATTGAGTACTTGGCAAAGCTTAACCAACTGACCAGTAATCTGGCGCTGCTTAAAGTCTTGATCTATAAATTTAATTAAACTTCCATCAAGCTTGATCACATCAGGTTCTAAACGGATTATTTCATCGATATTGGAATACCCGGAACCGAAATCGTCCACCAGTAATCTAACGCCTAATTGCTTAAAGTGCGCACATATCTCCGCCATGCGACCGAAATCTTTAATCCTCTCAGACTCAAGAACTTCAATTCCCAATCGATAAGGGTCGTTCATCTTGGCCACAGATTGCTCGAGCAGATAAAGTGTTTTATCACTCAACATATCTTGCGGAGATAAATTGACTGAAAACCACCCCTCCTTGTCGGCCATATAGCCAATGGTTGACTCCAACATATGGCGACTTAAGCGAGTATAGAGATGCGTGTCTTCGATAATCGGCAAAAACCGACCTGGAGAAATAATTTCACCATCATCTTCAATTCTCACTAAACACTCTTGCGAAGCTTGCTGACGTGTATGGGCTGAAAAAATAGGTTGGCTGTAGGTGATGATACGCTTATTAAGGATTGCTCGACTTACCACCCCCATTAAATCGAGCTTATCTTGCCGCTCTAGAGCGCTAATGGAACAATCAAGAGCATTGAAAATGTGGGTATTGCGCGCTTTTCCTGTGCGACGAGCATCGATGGATTTCAACAACAATTCATCACCTGAGATACCCGGAAAATCACGCTGACTTGCTAATCCGCCTGATACGGAGACCGACAGATAGTCGACCTCAGGAAGACCGAAAGGCTCAAAATTTATGTGTTCGACATGATCAGTAAACTGAGCAAAGTCTTGCTGAATTTCCTTATTTGAAGCATCTGATGAGAACACCAATGCCCATTCGGCAGTACCGATGTAATACAACTGCTTATTAGACGCTGCCCATAGAATATCGGACAAATTATCCGTGAAGTAGTCACTCAAATCTCGTGTCAACTCATCAGCTACCTGATAGCCATACTTTTCGTTTATCTGGTGGAAGTTAGACAGTTTTAGAGTCACAATATGCTCATCTTCCCTAACTGCTTTGAGTCTCTCTTGCAACGCAACTCGATTGGGAAGACCAGTATGTTTATCCAATCGATAGCTGCTGACCAACTTTTCCGTTTGTTGGGCGAGTTTTAGCTCCATACCCCTTTGAGTTTTATTGAGCTCATCAATGGTGTAGCTAATTAAATGAAATAGCGGTGAAACCGGAAAATCATCTTTTTGCTCAAAAGCCAGCGCCGAACGCGAATCATCCTCACTGTATGCCACATACGTCATACTATGGTGAAGAGACTGTTGAGATTCGCCACGGAAGAACTCCCCAAAGCAAAAAGAGCCACAACAGCTGTCAAACTGATCAAACAGCTGTATTTCACTCACCCCTTCGATAAACTCCAAGCGGGACTCACAATTGTAAATAAAAATAGACTCTGGATTATGGCAAGCCAAACCGGTCACATCATGGCGCACCTGTTCTAACGTCAGAGAGGGGTGGTTGTAGCAAAGTCGGACTTCATCACCTACGGCTAGTGGGTTGTCTACTTCAATACTACCATCAGGGTAAATCTCTCTTGGGCAACTCACCAAACCAGAACTGTTCTCTAGTGGAAAGCTCAGCATCTGCTCTAGAGTCAAGGTTCGCCCTTCCGACAAACGCGTCTGGTAGAGCGTATATGCAGGCTGATAGTCTAGTGACACTAAGCGAGTTCCATTCGTCTCAGTCACCCTCATTGAACCACCAATTGGGGTCCACTCTGAAAACGCATTACGCCATACCTGCAACTTGCTACTATGAAGGGCAGCCGACACCGTCATTTTTTGAAAAGTTTGATCGCCATACAGTACCCACTCTTCACGCTGTTCTACATTTGCCGCAACACCACCACTAACAGGCACATCCGTCAGCGAACCTAGTGCTTGGTAGAGATTAAAATCTAAACTACTAACGTGTTGTGAGAAACTTATGATCGACTTTGAGTCATTGGTTAGTTTAAGTTGACTGGCTATCTCTTTCGCTTCTGAGAGCGGGTTATCGGTAATAGGGACACAAGCAGAAGTAATCGTAGTGTGTTCGAAGCAGGATATAGAAACCAAGCTTGCGCGATGGACGATTTGACCGTCGTAAATGGAGTGGCGAGTACTGTGACCAATGATATGGCACTCAGGAATAGCTTGTTGGATTTGTTTAGCGTAGCCACAAACCACGGGCTCAGGCTCTGTAGACAAGATCTGAACTAAAATCGAGCAGTACTGCTGCGTGGGTATATCATTTAGATGCGCTATTAATTGCTGATCATTGGCAATTAATGCTGAATATGTGCGCATTAAAAATGCCTCAAACACTATTACTTTAGGTAAATGGTCACACTACCGTAATCCAACTAACCTAATAATAAAAGTACTGTTTTTGCCAGTTGCAGTTTACCTCTCACTCAGTAGCAGCAGCTCACGCAAACGATTTACTTCAACATCGGGCAATACGCGGGCTTTTGCTGCTTGATATAGGTTGGTTTGTTGATCGTTATACCAACAAGCCTGAAAGCCACTCAGTTTGGCACCAGCAACATCAGAAATTAAGTGATCCCCTACATGGAGAATATTCTCAGCAGGAACGGATAGGTAGGATTGAGCCTTAGTGAACAACTGGCCATGAGGTTTGGCGTAGCCATCGGGGCCAGCTTTAAGCACTAATGAGAAATAGTCAGCGAGGCCGATTTTCTCCACATTGACATTGCCGTTGGTGATAGCAACGAGAGGCAACCTACTAGCTAGCTCTGCCATCACTCGATGAGACTCCTCCGGCACCGTGAAGTGACTGCGCAGTTGAAGAACCTGCTCAATCGTATCATTGGCCGCTTGCTGTGCCTGGTGGGGCTGATAGCCAAGAATAGATAGTCCGCGCTCAATCTGCCTAAAACGCCATAGCGTGACATCATTGGGCAGCCATGGGTCCTCTTGTGCCAGAGAGCGCTTCAAGTCATGCCACCAGCGGCGATCCTTGGTCGCACTAATAGGGTGGTGTTTATGCACCCAAGCCTGTATCTGTTGCTCGACCTTACGAATGACAGGGCGATTATCATACAAGGTATCATCGAGATCGAATGTCATTGCTTGAACTGGCTGCAACTGGCGAAAGAACTGCATTACTCACTGCCCTTCTTTTTGGCACGCGGGTGCGCTTGGTCATACACATCAGCAAGGTGCTGGAAGTCTAAGTGGGTGTAGATTTGTGTGGTAGAGATGTTTTCATGACCTAGCAGCTCTTGCACAGCTCTAAGGTTATTACTCGACTCCAGCATGTGCGTAGCAAAAGAGTGACGTAGTTTGTGTGGACTAATATGGCTCGCCACAGACTGCTTTTGGCCCCATTCCGCCATACGTTTTTGCACATTGCGATGGGAGATCCTTACCCCAAGCTTTGAAACGAACAGAGCCGTTTCGTCACTATTTGCTAGCGTCGCTCTCACCTTCAACCACTTCGCTACCCATTCAGCTGCCATGCCAGCAAAGGGAACTTTACGCTCTTTATCACCTTTACCGACGACGCGAAGTTCACCTGAAGATAAGCTCACATCTTTAACGTCGACGCTAACCATTTCAGCTAAACGCAAACCTGCGCCATACATCAGCTCCATCATGGCTCGATCACGTACCGCTAGCGGGTCATCTTCATTCACATCGAGTAACTGCCCCACCTCATCCACATCAAGGTTTTTCGGCAACGGGCGCTTTTTACGTGGCGCAGAAACACCTTTAGCCGGATTGGCCGTCATCTCCCCACGTAAGATCAGAAAATCAAAGAAACTCCTAAGCGATGAAAGCCGAGTCGCTAAACTGCTCGCCTTAATCCCTTCTCGCATCCCTTTACTGGCCAACTGACGCACCCAACCCGCATCAACCTGCTGCCATTCACGTAAACCAAGATGGGCAAGATGCTGAGCCATGGTTTCAAGCTGCTGTTTATAGTTACGTTGAGTGTGTAAGCTCAACCCCTTTTCACTTCGCAGATACTCGTAGAAGCGCTCTAGGGGCTGATGAAGACCTTTAGGCAGAGGTGCTTGAGATTCGCTCATGCTCTTCGCTTTGCCACGGCAGGCTATCAATTAGGTGGGATAGGACAAGAGAAAGATGACGTAAAAACAGGGTGTCCATATGCGGTTGGAAATGACCACCGTCACTACTTGAAAAGACCAATACGCCTTGGGTGGCTTTCTTCTGCAGCGGAAGTACCACATAAGAGCCCATTTCCGGAGAGTGATGGTTCTCGCCAAACAAGATTTCACGATCAACCTTACGCATACGACCTAGGTAGGCACTTTTACCGTTGAGGTGATTGGTCGCAAAACGTTGATAATCTTCTTTGCTCATCGAGTAGTAGCTAGAATCACAATCGAATAGGCGCACGTAGGCAACTAAGTTGAGTGACTTCGCCATCTCTTCGATCGATTTAACAACAGAAAGCAAGCAGTCACACTTAAGGATCTTCTCTTGAAGTTCCATAAATTCATGAAATGTACGGTCATTGTTCTTAGCTAAAGACATCAATGCCGTAATTTCTTCTTCTAGCTCTTCAATGCGTTGGCGCTGGCGATTCATCTGCACATGCACTAATGAAACCGCTCCCTGCTCTTGATGAGGCAAAGCCAATCTATCGACTAAATCGCGTCGATGATGAAAAAAGTCTGGATTGTCACTTAGGTACTCGGCAACCACTTCTGCCGTAAGTGCATCCGCTTCAATTTGAGACACGCCTGATCCTTAATTTTTATTATCTTTCCAAAACAGTGGCAAAGTATATTAGCAGCTTAGCTGACCATCAAATACATGTGTCGCAGGACCGGTCATATATAACGGTTTGCCCGGCCCTTGCCATGCAATCTTTAACGAACCACCAGGCAGGTTTACCACCACTTTATCGTCAAGCAGCCCTTGAACAATACCAACCGCAACCGCGCCACAAGCACCGCTACCACAAGCTTGAGTCTCTCCAGCACCACGCTCATAGACACGTAAGTTCACTTCACGGCGGTTTAATACCTGCATAAATCCGGCATTTACACGCTCAGGGAAACGTTCATGCGACTCAAGTAGTGGGCCTAGAGTATCTACATCTGCAGTAGCGACATCATCAACCACTGTCACCACATGTGGGTTACCCATACTCACAGCTCCGCAAAATAGCGTTTTGTCGTCAGCTCGAAGAATATAGGTCTTCTCTGTTTGCTTAGCTTTGAAAGGGATTTTGTTCGGTTCAAACTCTGGAACGCCCATGTTTACCGTAACCTGATCATCCTCTTCCATGTTGAGTACCATTTTACCTTTCTTGGTACTCACACTGATGCTGTACTTGTTAGTCAGCCCTTTCATGCGCACAAAACGTGCAAAGCAGCGCGCTCCGTTGCCACACTGCTCAACCTCACTACCGTCAGCATTAAAGATACGATAGTGAAAATCCGTTTCAGGATCATAAGGCGCTTCAACCACTAATAGCTGGTCAAAGCCAACTCCAGTATGACGATCCGCCAAACGGCGGATCAGCTCTGGAGAAAAGAAAATGTTCTGGGTAATACAGTCAACAACCATGAAGTCATTACCCAGACCGTGCATTTTAGAAAAATGGAAATGCATAAGACTCCAATTACTCCGGAAGTACGTTTTCTAGCGCCCAAAGGCTCGACAGCTCTTCTCTCTGGCGAACTAAATGCACTTTATCACCATCAACTATCACTTCTGCAGCTCGGCAGCGTGTGTTGTAGTTCGACGACATAACAAAGCCATAAGCGCCCGCAGAGCGAACTGCTAATAGATCATCCTCTTGCAATACTAGCGCTCGGTCTTTACCAAGAAAGTCACCCGTTTCGCAGATAGGCCCAACGAGATCATAGGTCATCGGCTCACCTTGACGAGGCACAACAGGAACTATGTCTTGCCACGCTTGGTAAAGTGCTGGGCGCATAAGATCATTCATCGCCGCATCGATAATAGCGAAGTTCTTGTGCTCAGTGTGCTTAAGGAACTCAACCTTAGTCAGTAATAGACCCGCATTAGCGGCAATCGCGCGACCAGGCTCAAAGATAAGCTCTAGGTCTTGGCGGTCATCTAAGCGGCCAAGTAGCGCTTTAGCGTAATCTGACGGCTCTGGTGGTAGTTCGTCACGATAAACCACTCCTAGCCCACCACCGACATCAAGGTGCTTAATCGTAATACCTTGAGCTTTCAAATCATCGATCAGTGCTAGCAGACGATCAGTCGCATCAATAAATGGCTCGATATCAGTTAGCTGAGAACCGATGTGGCAATCAATACCCTGAACGTTGAGGTTTTCTAAGCTATTAGCAAATTTATAAACCTCTGGGGCACGGTCAAACGCAATACCAAACTTGTTATCACGCAGACCTGTAGAAATATAAGGGTGAGTATTGGCATCAACGTCTGGGTTAATACGCAGAGAAATAGGTGCAACAACGCCAAGTTCACCAGCGACTTTGTTCAAACGCTCTAGTTCTGGCTCAGACTCAACATTGAAGCATTTGATACCAAGCTCTAACGCACGTTTCATCTCCGCCTCTGTTTTACCCACACCAGAGAACACAACTTTGCTTGGCTCACCGCCCGCTGCGATAACACGCTCTAGCTCACCGCCAGACACGATATCAAAGCCAGAGCCCAAACGAGCGAGTGTATTCAACACACCTAGGTTTGAGTTCGCTTTTACTGCATAACAAACCAAATGCGGATGATCACCTACTGACTTATCAAATGCATGCCAGTGGCGCTCAAGTGTCGCGCGTGAGTAAACATAGAGTGGCGTACCAAATTGTTGAGCCAATTCGGTGAGTGAAACGCCTTCGGCCCATAGCTGGCCATCATCCTGATAGTTAAAGTAATCCAAAGTACTTTCCCTTATATTTTAATTTTATACTTATTGCGAAGGCTGCTCTTTTTGTGGAGCATCTTCAGGCATGTATAGCGGTCCAGTTTGACCACAGCCAGCTAAGCCAAGGACTGAGAAGATAAATAGCGCTAAGATTGATTTTTTCATGAGTTCTATCGTGATTATTCTGTCAATGCCCCCTATAATCGCACCACAATCAAGAAAAGCAATAGGATAGATAAGATGAACGATACGGAATTTCATCAGTTAGTAGATGTTCAAATGCAAATCATTGAAGAAATGATTGATGATTCAGGTGCAGACATCGACTACGAAACCTCTGGAAACGTAATGACACTGGAGTTCGAAGACCGTAGTCAGATCATTATCAACCGCCAAGAGCCAATGAAGGAGATCTGGCTCGCATCAAAGTCTGGCGGCTTCCACTTTGCCCTCATAGAGCAGCAGTGGACGTGCTCAAAAACAGGCCTTGAGTTGATCACTATGGTTAAGCAAGAGTGTGAAAAACACTGCGATGAAGAGATTGAGTGGCAATAACTCAGATAAATTGAGACAAAAAAGAGCATCAATGGATGCTCTTTTTTCTATCAGGCGTTGACGATTTTACTCGGTCTTGAGTAGCTAGCTCCATCGTTGCGATAAGGCACAATATATGGCTCATCATCTTCTGGATGCACAATTTGGTAATACTGCGGCAAGTTAAAGTTAATCAGTTTCGACGACAGCGGGTTCTCATCTTGCGTTGACGTATAAAAACTATTAACACTCGCAATCATCTCGTCTTTTTCACCTTGATACTGGTGATAGACTTCAACACGATTCGCTTCATCAAGGACATAGATATTGAATCCTTGCTCACTGTCTTCAAAGAAGAACTGAACCAGACCCTCACTAGCAAAACCATCAACCACAGCAGGCAACTGATAATCTTGCTCTTTATCCAGCATCAACAGCGGCGAGCCTTTAAGCTTGTTGGTTGAAATACTACGGTAGAAATCAACCGAGTTTTCCAGCATCTGCACTGATACTCCACGACGCTCAAAGAACAAGCCGTAAGTCTGTTGACCAATACGCAGAGCTTTAAAGCGGCGACGCTTCTCTTGCTCAATCGGCTTCAACCTCAGATCAATACATTCCGCGAGCAGTTGGTAAACCATGTTACGCATTACGCCGCGTAAATTCTTGCTGTAACAGAACACATCCACTGATTCAGGTGGAATCGCATCTTGGTGCATTTTTCCAAGCACGGTTTTCAACGCATCGAGCATCGCTGTCTCGCCTTTGAAATGCAATGTACGCACTTCATGCCAAGAGTTGCGGTAAACAAGATCGACACTGCCCACTAAGCAGGTCTGCTTAGCACCAAAACTAAAGATATCCGTTGTTTTCGGATCTAACTTCAACGAACGACCGCTCAACTCTGCGGTAGGGTCGTTCTCGAAGTTAATGAACATGGCGAGCTGGCTTATCTCACATGGGCTGGCCAACGCTTGCATAGTAGGACGACGCTTGCGCAGTGAGAAGGTATTACGTAAATCACTCACCATCTGATAGAACTTATCAATATCAAGGTGAGCATCACGAATAACAGAGTGCAGACGCGTCGATTCTGTAATCAAACCATTGAAGAATGACCAAGCAACAAGCTTACTTAAGTACTCATTGTGCTCTAACGGTGCCTGACCAAGAATTTTATGCGGATTTAGAGGCTGCTTGTACAGATACCAACCTGGCTGATTAGTTCGCCCTGGTCGCACCTCAATAAAGGTTAAGTCCGACTCATGCAAATCAGGTGAGATCTGCGGGTTAAGCAGAGTTACTTTACTCGGCAGAACTTCAAATGCCGCGTAGAGTTTGCGCGCAAGAATACTGATGTCTTGTGGGCTAATTGCCGACGTAATATCGTTACGACGAGCAAACTGAATTAAATTGCGGTAACTCAGCATCAATGCATCGAGCAGCGAGTGGTGCACGATTTTAACTTGTTCCACCTTCCAATTTCGGCGGTCATCAAGTTCAGCAATAACAGAGATGTCCCAGTTCCACTTCTGCACCATGTCACCTAGCGCTTCACGTCGCCAAGGTACTGAGCCAACACTCGGATCACGAGACAGCTTTTCATGGGTTTTGAGATAGAAGCAGCGACGAACCAGATCCAACCGCGTTTCATCACCGATACGCTCTAAGTAACGTGTTACCTTTTCTAGCATCAGGTAGTAGGCGTCCATCCCGTACAAATCGGGTTCATGGGCAAAGAATCGGCGCTTGGTATCCAGGCTAAGAAGCTGAGTATTCGGGTATTCCCATGAATAAGCTTCTAAAAGAATCGCTTTTAAAACAGATTTGTATGGCGAGTCGATACTTTTGTATAGCTGCCACAGGTTTGAACCAAAGTACTCTTCTGCAGGAATACGATTGAGCTGACCAAAATCGATCCATTGTGAGCAATCGATATAACCTTTACTGCAGAGGTCTTTTACGTACTCGTCGTAACACTCTTCCATCTCAGGTGGAACGATTTGCCACAACAAACGTTGACCAGCAAGTCTCACTGCACTGCGATAAAACTCATCAAGTAATAACAAATGTTGCGAAGAGCCACAGTTATCGCCCGTCATCTCTTCCGAGTGATTTGAGCGGAAACGCTCTTCGTCCATCAAAAAGAAGTTAGCTTCTACGCCTTGAGTTTGAGCCCAATCAGTGATCAACAAGCACTTATTCGTCAATGCATTACGTTCATCACAGCTCATTGCTGGCGATACGCACACCCAAATATCAAGATCACTTGACGTGCTTTGACCAATAGACGAAGTACTACCCATAGTATATAAGCCCAGAATCGCTGGGTTATCACTGGTAGCAAGAGGCTGACCAACTGTGAGCTGCGTATCTTCAACGAACTGCTGCTGAATTTCATTCAATGCAAAATCACAGACACCAAAAGGCACCTGCGCGTCATAGTAACCAGGAATGACAGGATGATTGAAATGAAGAAGTGTTGGTATCAGATGGAACACACGCTGACTAGACAAATCCATAAGAGCCAGCGCACGTTCAATACGTTGCTGGTTAAGGTTATCAAGTCTCTTAATTAGCGTCTTGGTGTAAGCCTGCAAGAGGGTTTCCTTGGTTCATTTCCTAGCTAGCGCTTTGACTATTAATTGTTCTAAAGCACCAACAAAACGTGATCAATCTATCACTTTTCTTTGGATTGGTAAAGAAATGTACGATCGAATCGACACAATTTTGTCCATCTGACGTTGCCGCTCTTAGTGTGGTACGGAACGACTATTAATAATAATAGCCTATTTTACAAACGAGACACCAATCACACTCTTTTAATGATTTTGTGCTAGCAAACGCCAAAGCTTCATCAAGAGCAATAAGCAATAATACTTTTGCAATCGACAATGGTAGGATTAGGTCATATTTTGGTTATCTATAGAACGCTATGACTCAAACTACTCCAATTCGAATCGCTACTCGTAAAAGCCCTCTTGCCCTTTGGCAAGCTCACTATGTAAAAGATGCATTAATGGCTGCTCATCCAGGTTTGGAAGTCGAGCTAGTGACCATGGTAACCAAAGGCGATGTCATTCTAGATACTCCTCTTGCTAAAGTTGGCGGAAAAGGTCTGTTCGTTAAAGAGCTGGAAGTCGCTATGTTGGAAGGACGAGCTGATCTCGCTGTGCACTCGATGAAAGACGTACCAGTCGATTTTCCAGAAGGCCTTGGCTTAGTCACTATCTGTGAACGTGAAGATCCACGCGATGCCTTTGTGTCGAATACCTACAGCAGCATTGATGAGCTTCCACAAGGCGCAGTCGTTGGCACATGTAGCTTACGTCGCCAATGTCAGTTAAAAGAGTATCGACCAGATCTCGAGATCAAAGAACTGCGTGGCAACGTTGGCACACGCCTGGGTAAACTGGATGCGGGCGAATACGATGCAATTATTCTCGCCGCAGCGGGTTTAAAGCGCCTAGAGTTAGAAGAGCGCATTAAGAGCTTTATCGAGCCAGAGCAATCACTACCCGCTGTAGGACAAGGTGCAGTCGGCATTGAGTGTCGCCTTGATGATGAACGCCTAATCAAACTATTAGAACCGCTAAACCACAAAGAGACTGCCGATCGTGTATTGTGCGAGCGCGCAATGAACCTAACTCTAGAAGGTGGTTGTCAGGTGCCTATCGGTAGTTACTCTCTCATTGATGGCGACAACATTTGGCTACGCGCTCTAGTTGGTGAGCCTGATGGTTCTAAAATTGTTCGTGGCGAAATTCGTGGTACGCGAGACCAAGCAGAAGCACTTGGTGTGCAGCTGGCAAATCAACTGCTCGATGATGGCGCGAAAGAAATCTTAACCAAGCTATACGCTGAGCACGAGTAAACCTATATGGCAGTACTGGTCACTCGGCCGGGACAACAAGGCCGCTCGCTATGCAAACTGTTATCAGAGGTCGGTATAGCAAGCCACCACCAACCTCTGATCGATATCCAGCCTGGAGAGCAACTCAAAAGGCTGGAGAGTGACCTTTTCAACTTCGACATTATCATCGCCGTCAGCCAACATGCGGCACTCACTACTGATAATTACCTAAAACAATTTTCCCAAACCTGGCCTATTAAACCTACTTACATTGCCGTTGGTCAAAAAACTGCACACGTTTTAAGCAATGCAACACAACAAAAAGTACACTATCCCGAGATAAGTGACAGTGAGCATTTGCTGCAACATGACGAACTTCAAGCGGTAAGGGGCAAACGTATTCTTATCTTGAGGGGTAATGGTGGTAGGGAACTGATCTTTGACACTCTGACAACAAGAGGGGCTATTGTTGAGTATCGCGAAGTATACAAACGAGAAAACCTAGCTTTCCGCTCAGATTTACTCGTTCCTATCTGGCAGAATGATCAGATAAAGCAACTAGTCATCACCAGTTCAGGTCAACTCAGCTATTTTGTTTCACAGTTGAGTGAGCAACAGAAGAACTGGTTGTATACGCTCCATCTCTATGTTCCAAGTGAGCGAATCGCACAACAAGCACGCGAAGTCGGTTTTCAAGTTGTTACCAATACCTTCAGTGCCTCTAATAAAGTATTACTGGCTGCTCTCCGGCCAAGTGAAACAGGACAATAAGTAATGACCAGCAAAAATAACAACGACAAAAACATCTCTGAACAAGAAAAAAAACAACCAGAGCAAGAGGCCAAAACAACGCCCAAAGCTAAAGATACGGCTGAGGTAGCAGCGAAGG
>NZ_JATABG010000018.1:0-22976 GCF_036533755.1 Vibrio sp. M260118
GAAGTACTGTTCATAGCTTAAGGAATCAGTAATACGTGGATGTGCTTTTCGAGTTAAGCATACTGCTTCGTCATCAAACAGCACTTCTTCGATTAATGAGTGACGTTTATTGGAAATTACATCAATTACCAAATCTACTTTTTGCGCCGTTAAAGCATCAAATAGTTGTTCTTCGTCGAGTGGCGCCTCTATGAAGTTCACGCCTTGAACGTTTGCCAAAAATGGAATTATGCTTTCAGTACAGTAGACTTTGAGTGCATCATCGCTTTCTACAACGCTGTTAATGACACTGATTGGATCTTCCACTCGGTGGGCTAAAGATACCGCCGCACCCGTTGGTGCAATCCCTCGACCTTCGCGAACGAATAGGCTTTTCCCTACGACTGCTTCAAGTCGCTTAATAGCTGAGCTTACAGCGGGTTGAGTGAGGTCAAGCTCCTCCGATGCTATTGTAATTGAACGATGTTTATATACAGCTAGGAAAGTAGTAAGTAAGTTTAAGTCCAAAACAACCTCATTCAAAATTGAGTGCAGTAGTTGCCAGTCTACCAAGAACGTTGAGAAAACTGCTAGCCAAATGGGTTTAGTCATATGAATTTTTACAAAGCCATACAAGATTTCACTGGCTTTGAATGATCATGGATGAACTGAAAACGACGGAGAGGGATTCAAGCAAGAGGACGCGCTGCAGAGAGCAGAGCTAGCTTTGACCGACATCCAAAGGCTAGAACTCAATGAAGCCTTTGCCGCACAAGCCATTGGTGTTATGAAAGAGCTATGTGAGCAACATGCGGTGCCTTACCGCTGGTTTGACAACAAAACCAACGTAAATGGCGGTGCTATTGCTTTGGGACATCCAATAGGAGCGTCTGGTGGTCGCATCGTTACCTCTCTTATCTACGAGATGCTACGTTCAAAGTCTGATCTTGGTTTGGCTTCGCTATGTATCGGTGGAGGCATGGGGACGGCGGTGATTTTAAAGCGAGTTGCGTGTTAGTCGGAGAAGCGTAGGAGTGGTTCTTGAGCTGCGGTGTTGTGTATTCTCAAAACTGACAGAGTGCGTTAAATCAGTATCTTAAATGTAGAATGTCCATGATTGGCTTGCTACTGTTCATAGCTCTCTAGGCATATATATGTTGTTGTATCGCTATGATTCGTTTCATCATTTTGGGATTATCTGTACTCTGTTATGTACCAAGTTCGCATGCGCTTGAGTTACTTATCGGCCCTGCTTTCGGACATCGTACCCTTAGTATTACGGAAAATAGTACATCTAATAAAGTCGCTGAGTTTCAGTCTGACGGAGTTAAAATATCCCCTTATGTTTCTTTGCGAACAGAGCCGTTTCATTGGGGAGTGGAGTCGAACTGGGGTATCTCTTTTTCATTTGATTTCTATACTTCGAGCTTTGATAATCAATCAGTCGATCACTCTCTGGGCAGCCAGTATCAAGTGGCTAGTATGGACACTGAAATTAAGGGCAAATCTCTCTATCTCACACCAATTCTCTATTATCAGTTCGGCGGCAATGGCCCGGAGCGTTGGCAGTACCGTATAGGGGCTGGGTTAGGGTTGGGCTATCAGAGCCATAGCGGTGAATTCATTGTTACCAATGCCGATCATTCGAACGTTGGACAGCGTGATAAAATTGAACACTCTGGCTATGCTGTTACCGGAGGTGTTTACTTCGAAGCCAGCTACGGTAGTCATATTGTCAGTTTAAACGGTGACCTTATTTCAGCAGATAAGTCAGGTGCAAAATATCGTTACCTGGAAAACAATGTTTCGTTGAAATATCAGTATCGGATAAAACTATTTAGCTAAATTAATGAAAAATAATAAATAAAGCACTAAGAAATAAGTAGTCGATAAAGAGCCAACTCTAAGTCGGCTCTATCATGGTTGTTAGATCTGAATATTAAGGGTGAACTTCCACTTTTGGTAGTGCTTCAACTTTCACAGCTGCGACCTTAAACTCAGGGATCTTCGCGTGTGGGTCGGTGGCCGTTGTGGTTAGTCGGTTTACTGATGACTCAACGAAGTGGAATGGGATAAAGATAACCCCTTTCTGGATTCGTTTAGTGACGAACGCATCGATCTCGATTTCACCGCGTCGGGTCGAGACCTTCAAGCGTTGGCCATTGGAGATTCCCAGTGCCTCGGCATCTTGAACGCTGATCATCGCTCTTGGCCCAGCAAGCTTGTCTAAGCCCTTGGTCTTGCGCGTCATGGTGCCAGTGTGGAACTGTTCTAGCACTCGACCAGTGGTGAGCACTAATGGGTACTCCTCATCGGGCAGCTCCGCGGCATAGCGGAATGGTACGCCCACCATTTGACCTTTACCACGCGTGAACTGAGTTTGGTGCATGATTCGCGTACCGTTCGGGTTATTCTTGTTACTCGGCCACTGCACGCCCTCTGGGGTAATGTTGTCCCATTTTAAGCCTGCGTATTGAGGTGTAACTCGAGTAATTTCAGCGGTAATATCAGCAACATCTAGATAGTGCCAATCACTGCCCATGGCATTGGCGATCTCTTGGATGATCCACCAGTCCTCTTTCGCTTCTCCCGGCGCTTTGACAGCGGCGTTCACACGTTGCACACGACGCTCGGTATTGGTGAAGTGACCTGATTTTTCAGCAAATGAGCACGATGGCAAAACCACATCGGCGTACTGTGCCGTCTCGGTTAAGAAGATGTCTTGCACCACTAAGAAGTCGAGTGTTTCTAACCCTTCGATCACGTGAGCTTGGTTTGGGTCACTCAGTACTGGGTTCTCGCCCATAATGTACAAACCGCGCACATCACGTTGGCATGCAGCATCAATGATCTCGGTTAGGGTTAACCCTTGCTCGGCAGGTAGATCTGGTGCATTCCACTCAATCGAGAACTTCTGGCGAATCATTGGGTTGTATACCTTCTGATATCCCGGATAGCTGTTTGGTAGCGCACCCATATCACATGCACCTTGCACGTTTGATTGACCACGCAGCGGGTTAATGCCACCACCCTCAATACCGATATTGCCGCATAACAACTGTAAGTTCGCAATAGAGCGAACGTTATCATGACCAGTGGTATGTTGAGTGATGCCCATGGAGTAGTAAACGGCTGTGCGTTCGGCCGTGCCGATGGTGCGTGCCATGGCAAAGATATCATCTGAGCTAACACCAGTGACCAGTTCAACCTTATCAAGCGCGTAAGCTGGAGACATTACCTCTTGCAGTAGGGTATCAAAGCCGTCAACACGTTCCTCGATGTACTCTTGATCATACCAACCATTCTTAATGATCTGCTGCATAATACCGTTGAGCAGCATCACATCGGTGCCTGGTCTGTGGGCGAGGTAAAGTTCAGCGTGGTCAACCATATCGATACGTTTAGGGTCGGCAATGACTAAACGCGCGCCATGGTGACGAATCGCCTGTTTAATGTGTGAGGCGATGATTGGGTGTGCAGAGGTCGTATCCGAGCCAATGATGAAAATCACATCCGAGTGTTTTATACTTGGGATGTCGTTGGTCATCGCGCCACTACCTAATGACGCTTCAAGGCCCGTTACACTCGAGGCGTGACATAAACGCGCACAGTGATCGACGTTGTTAGTGCCAAGCTCACGACGGATAAATTTCTGGAACGCGTAGTTGTCTTCGTTAGTTGTCTTCGCTGATGAGAACCCTGCTAACGCATTGCCACCAAAATCTTGCTTAATCGCAGAGAATTTTTTGGCGATTAACTCGATAGCTTCATCCCAACTCGCAGGTTGTAACCAGCCATCTTTACGAATTAACGGCGTGATAAGCCGTGAATCATCAGCGATAAAATCAAAGCCAAATCGACCTTTAACGCAAAGCATACCTTCGTTGACGGGAGAGTTAGCACCAGTGACATAGCGGACCTGATTGTTGGCTTCGTCAACATGCATGGTCAGCTTGCAGCCGACGCCACAATAGGTACAGATGGTATCGACCTGCTTAAGTGTTTCGTCACGTCCTTGAGAGCGATCTCGGCTATCCACCATCGCACCAGTCGGGCAGGCTTGAACACAGGTGCCACACTGCACGCAGTTGGAGTCACCCATCTGAATATGGCCGTTACGAGTTGAGCCAAAGTGCGGTCTGTCGTCTGGTCTGAGTGCTGGACGACCATTTTCATCGTGGACAAAATTCAAAATGCCGTGAACCGCTTGTTCGCTACAAGCTTGAATACACTGACCACAGCTAATACAGCGGTTGGCGTCAAACTCGATAAATTGCGAACTACGATCGACGCTGAACTTGTGTCGCGCATCTTTGCCACGAAGGTTTAGCCAGTCGCTGTGAGATTTCACTTCAACTGAAACCTTGAACTCTTGCTCTGCACCATACTCTGTTGAGTAATCACGTAGGTCGCATTGCGTATTCGCTTGGCAGCCACACTCTAGGCAGCGCATTGCCTCTTGAATCGCTTCTTCATTATCGAAACCTAGTTCAACTTCATCAAAACTCTGCTCTCGTTGCTCGGGTGTGAGTTCTGGCATCACGCTACGCGCTACTTTTTCGATATGCTCAAAGTGAAGAGGATCAACCTGTGCCAGTTTTTTCTCTTTGCGTGAGTTAAATTCTGGTTTAGGCATGTCAGCCATATCACCGTTGAGGTAAAGGTCGATAGCTTTTGCGGCGACTCGGCCATCTCCCACGGCTTCTACAGCGGTTGCTGGGCCACGTCTAAAATCGCCAATACTGAAGATATTACCCGTACCTGTGTGCATGGTGTTGTCGTCAGTTTGAGCGGTGTTCCAACGAGTTAATGGAATCGAAAGTGAGTCGTTATCCAAAAAGCTTAAATCAGGCTTTTGCGATACCGCAGCAATCACGGTATCGAATTCTTGGATGAAGAACTCACCTGTTGCTTGAGGGCGGCGTCGACCGGAAGAATCTGGTGCGCCTAGTACCATTTTCTCTAATCGAACTGAATTAACGCGGCCATTGGAGTCGGCGATGTTTTCAGCAGGGGTAGTTAAGAATAAGAACTTAACCCCTTCATGTTCTGCTTCTTCGATTTCGTAGTCTTCTGCAGGCATCTCTTCACGTGTACGGCGATAGATAAGCGTAGTATCTGCACCAGTGCGGCGTGCGGTTCGTGCACAGTCTATTGCGGTATTACCACCACCGATAACCGCGACCTTTTGGCCTGTGGTGTAGTTTTGCTCGGTGATGTAGTCTTTTAGGTAATCAACACCTAAATAGCAGCCATCTAAGTCACTACCTGGGTAGTTCATTTCAACCGCTAGTGACGCGCCCACAGCCAAGCAAACCGCGTCATAGTCTTTACTGAGTTGTGATAAGCTAAAGTCTTGGCCAAGTTTTTGATCGGTTTTTATCTTCATGCCATTGCGGCACATCAGTTCGATCTCTTTATCGAGGATCGTTTTTGGTAGTCGGTATTCTGGAATGCCGTAGCGCAGCCAACCACCAGCTTTAGGCATAGACTCAAATACTGTAACGTCGTAGCCCTCGTTTGACAGATAGTAACCTGCGGTTAAGCCTCCTGGCCCACTACCTATGATGGCGATAGAGAGATCTTTGGCTGGCTTTTTCTCTGGTACATAAGATTCTTGCGCGGCTAAATCTGCATCAGCAGCGTGGCGTTTGAGTTGCCTAATGGCGATAGAGTCATCGACCAGTGACCGGCGACATTCACTTTCACAAAATGCAGGGCAGACTCGACCGATTGAGAGCGGCATTGGCAGCGTTTTTTTGATCACTTCGATCGCTTTGTGATGATCGTTCTGCGCGATGTAGTAAAGGTATGACTGAATATCGACACCAGCAGGGCATGCAGTTTTACACGGCGCTTCACAGTCGGCGTAGTGGTCTTGCATGATGCGGTTTAAAGCTTGCTTACGGTGGGCGCGCAATTGCTCAGACTGGGTAATAACATTCAACCCAGAATAAACTTCCAGCTCACAGGCACGCTGTGTCCCGCCACTTTCGACTTCGACGACACATAAGTCACAAGGCACTTTTTGGTTAGATTTATTTAAGCCGCACAGTGAGGGGATTTCAACGCCACACACTTTAGCCGCTTCGAGAAGGGTTGACCCCTGCTCTACAATTCGATATTTCCCGTCAATGATGATTTCTATCATATGACCCCCGCAGCAATAATATAGCCACATACTCTATAAGGATATTGTGTTACAAGGAAAGTACGTGTGACAAAAAGCGCATATTTAAAGATTTAATTGGTTGAGGACTGGCCACTTTACTCGCGTATCTTCCCTGAATCTGATCAATATGAGCGCTTAATCACGTCGATTTGTTGATAAACATCAATTCGAGTTGGATACACCTCTTTGGAGGTATGTATCTGGATCTCACTGCTCGCAAAAATAACCTTAATCTTATTATGGTTGCTATGCTTACAGGTAGCTAGTCAACCTTTGCCAAACAAGTGCAGGCGAGAGGTATTGGGTCATGAGTTCGTCGAAAACAAAGCCATCAGAGAGTCGACGTCGATTCTTACGCGATGCTGCTCGTACAGCAGCGGGTGTTGGTGTCGCCGCGACTGTGTTGGGACTTCAATCCACACAAAGTAGGGCGAGAAATGGGGAGGGTGTTCCTGTTCGACCGCCGGGGGCACTACCAAAGGGTGAGTTTGAAGCGGCATGTACTCGTTGTGGGCTATGTGTTCAGGCATGCCCATACGACACGCTGAAACTGGCGACTCTGCTATCGTCTGTCGAGTCTGGTACCCCGTACTTCAATGCGCGTCAAATCCCGTGTGAAATGTGTGAGGATATTCCGTGTGTTCCCGCGTGTCCGACAGGTGCTCTCGACCCGAACCTTACCAATATTGATGATGCTCGCATGGGTACTGCGGTACTGATCGACCATGAAAGCTGCTTGAACTGGCGAGGACTGCGCTGTGATGTTTGTTACCGCGTGTGTCCACTCATCGATGAAGCAATTACGTTAGAAAATGTGCGTAATGAACGAACCGGTTATCACGCCAAGCTAATTCCGACGGTACATTCTGATAAATGTACCGGTTGTGGTAAATGTGAACAGGCATGCGTGACTGAAATCGCCGCAATCAAAATTATTCCGACTGAATTAGCGAAGGGTAAAATGGGTGCGCACTACCAATTGGGTTGGGAAGAAATCACCAAACCACTAGAGAACAGTGCCCCTGAAGTTCCCGCAGAAGCGTTGGAAACCTTGGGAGGTAAGCTCTAATGGCTAAGAATCTCGCAAAAGATGCAGGTAAAGACGCAGTCCGAGAGTTGGGCTGGTGGCAAGCGCACCGCTTTTTATTGCTCCGTAGAGTGTGTCAGTTGGCGATCATTGCTCTGTTTATGGCAGGACCAACGTTAGGTGTGTTTAAGGGTAACCTCTCTTCTAGCAATCTATTTGATGTCATTCCGTTTAGTGATCCGCTGATTATCTTGCAGACTTTAGCTGCGGGCCATCTACCGGAGCTGACTGCCATTATTGGCTTCGCTATAGTGGTCGTGTTTTATGCCTTGATTAGTCCGCGTGCGTTTTGTGGTTGGGTTTGCCCGCTAAACATAGTGACTGATTTTGCGGCATGGTTACGTCGAAAAATGAATCTCAAGGCAAGTTACCGCTGGTCACCTAAGATTCGTTACTGGCTCATCCCCGTTCTACTTGTCGGTAGTGCTGTGTCAGGAACGGTGTTGTGGGCGTGGATTGATCCAGTGGCGACTTTACATCGCGGCTTAGTGTTTGGTATGGGAGCGGGATGGATACTCATCTTAATGGTTTTTTTACTCGATCTCTTGCTAGTTGAGCATGGTTGGTGTGGCCATTTATGTCCATTAGGTGCGACCTACGGTGTGATAGGCTCGAAGAGTTTAATGCGAGTATCTGCGGAACGTCGCGAAGATTGTACCAAGTGCATGGACTGCTATAACGTCTGTCCGGAGCCGGATATTTTACGTCAGCCATTAAAAGAGGGTGACCGCCGCGTTATGAGCCAAGACTGCATGAGCTGTGGGCGCTGTATCGATGTGTGTGCGGAGAAGGTATTTGAGTTCAAGAACCGTATCTCAGTACAGCAAATCGACTAACTCCTCTCTGTGATGATCAACCTTAAGTGTGCGGTTGATCATCGCTTTTCTATCTCGCGCTTGAAATCTGCACAAAATTTACCCTATACTCCGCCCATCACTTCACTTGGAGATTACGCCAATATGAATAACTAACACCTGTTATCCATTTTTACATTGTTATTAGGATTCCACAGGGTTAGTCGGCGTAGCTCATTCGTGCTCAACCGAGCCATATCTAATTTAACTATTTGTTTCTTATCGTATTAATTGCGATCTGTTTGCTACGTGCAATGCCTAATCCTGTCTAACAGGAGGCAAATTATGCCAGTCTTACAAGCTAATAAAATCACCTATCTATTCGATAATGGAGAGGCGCTTTTTCGCGATATCTCCTGCTCACTGACTCAGTCTAGAGTCGGATTAGTCGGTCGCAACGGAGTTGGTAAGTCGTTACTCACGTCGATTCTTACCCAACAGATACAACCCACTTATGGGCAAGTTCAGCTCAATGGCAGTGTGAGGACATATTCTCAACTTCCATCTGGATTGCTAGAGAGCAATATGACCATTGCTGAGTATATTGGCGTTGCTGAAGTGCTTGATGCGTTAGGCAAAATTGAGCACGGAGAGTGTGACCCAAGGTGGTTTGAAATTGTCGGAGAGCGGTGGTCACTAAAGCAGGATCTTGAAGCCAAGCTTGAGGATATGAAGCTGCCAGCTAATGTGGATTTTCCATGCGCTGAGCTAAGTGGTGGTCAGCTCGCCCGCTTGCAGTTGTGGCAATTATTTGAATCTGAAGCTGATCTACTTGTGCTCGATGAACCATCAAATCATCTTGATGGACAAGGGAAGGAGTGGTTGGGCGAGCAAATGAGTTGTTACTCGGGCCACATTCTACTTATCAGTCATGATCGATATCTACTGCGGATGATGGATCAGATCTGGGAGCTATCAACACTCGGTTTGACGCAATACGGAGGCAACTATGACGATTATCGACAGCAGAAAGGGCTAGAAGTTGCTGCAGTAGAACGCCAGTTAGATAGTGTCCACAAAGAACAAAAGCGCCTAGAGCGCCAAGCGCAGAAAAATCGAGAGAAGGCTGAGCAAAGGGAAGCTCAAGGAGTCAAGATTCGTAAGCGTGGAGGCCAACCTAAGATCCTGCTCAATGGCATGAGAGACAGTGCAACAGGGGCGATATCGAATAGACTGAAAAATGAGAATGGTCGTAGAGAGCAATTGAGCCAAAAGGCCTATGCTTTAGAGTCAAGACATGAGCAATTGAAGGCGCAGAAGTTCTATATGAATGATGCTAGCAGTGGCAGGAAGGGGCAGTTGATCTCTATCGTTAATGGTGTGTTGCCCTACGGAAGTTCTCAACCTATTCAACTGCAAATAACCGCTAATCGTAAGCTATGGCTGCAAGGCGGCAATGGTTGCGGTAAATCGACTTTGTTGGATGTACTGCGAGGTCAATTGCAGCTGCGCAGTGGTGAATGTCACCTTAATACACAGGTCTATTACCTTGACCAACATTTTGGCTTGCTTGATACGAGCAAAACCATGCTAGAGACGGTGTTAGATATGTGTAGTGGCGTGTTAGAATCAGATGCTCGAACATTGTTAGCTGGGATCGGTTTTCGTCGAGATTCTGTGTTTCGCACAGTTAGTTTGCTGAGTGGCGGTGAAAAAATGAAACTCTCAATGTTGGTTGTCAGTCATCAGAAAAATCAAGCGGTGTTGCTGCTTGATGAGCCTGACAATCATCTCGATCTTGAGTCGAAACAGATATTGGCCAACACATTAAACAATTACGATGGAGCATTTATTTTGGTCAGCCATGACCAAGATTTTGGTCAAGAGAGTGGCGTTAATGCTGCGTATCAATTGGGTTTGTTGTCGAGCTAGATTTTAGTTCTCGAACAACGATTCGGTTACGTCCGCCCTCTTTGGCATCATAGAGGGCGGCATCGGCCGTCTCATAGATTTGCTCAAGAGTGTAGTCAGCTTTGTTGGTCGTCACCAACCCAAATGAAGCGGTAATCACGTTGGCTGCCCGATTGTATTTATGTTCCAGTTGCAAGGCTTCAATTCCTGAGCGAATGGCTTCAACCTGCTCAAATGCTTCGTCTGGTGTGTAGCCATATAAGAGTACGCCAAACTCCTCGCCACCTAAGCGGAAACAGTAGCTTGAGGTCTGATAGCACTGCTCGAGTAAGGCTTTGGCAAACTTGACTAACTGTTTGTCTCCATTCAGGTGCCCGTAGTTATCGTTGTATTGTTTAAAATCATCTACATCCATAATCACAAAACTCAACCACGTTTGAGTGGTTTGGGCACGTAAAATCTCTTTGGGCACTTTTTGGTTGTAGTAGCGGCGGTTGTATAAGCCAGTGAGTGGGTCAGTGATCGATAACTGCTCAATTTTGTTCTTCTCTTGCACTAGTTGCTTTTCAACCTCCATTCGTTCTGAAATTTCCTTGTTGAGCTGGATGTTCAGTCGAGATAGTTTGCGCATCCAGTAGGTCAAGGCAACGATGGCAATAATAAAGAATAACGCAACTTTCCATAACAAGCTGTAGTCAGTCCCATATTCGTATCTAACAGCCACCCATTTTGAGTAAATGGCTTGCTTTTCTTCAACAGAGAGTGCGTCTAGTGACTTTTGTAAGATCTCTTTTAGGATTGGCCAGTCATTTCTCACTGCCATACGGATGTCGATACGATAGGGAGTGAGCCCCGACACTTTAAGGTTACTATAGCCTTCGCGCGTCATGACGTAGTTTGCCGTTGCTATGTTGCCAATATAGGCATCGACTTCTCCTGATGAGACTGCTTTCAAGGCTTCTGATACGTTATTTGCCCCGTGTAGTTTTAGCTCAGGATGGTTGTCTCGCATCAAGTCGTAGGAGCTGTAATCTTTGACTGCGGCAACTGTCATCCCATTCAATGCTGATAAATCACGAACATAAGGGATGTTTTGATTGGTAATAATCATTAATGGGAAACTTAAGTAAGGTCGCGTGAAGTCGAGGTACTGTTGACGCTCTTTTGTCAGTGGCAGCGCCGGATAAACATCTAACGCCCTCTGTTTTGAAGCTTCAACCACTTGTGACCAACTCATGTTCGTGCTCGGTACGACCTCAATGCCTAAACGTTCTGATATCAGTTTGATGTAGTCAGCAGCAATTCCTAAATATTCTCCGGTGCCATCGATGAACTCGAATGGGGGCCAGTCAATGTCGATAGCAAGTCGAATTTTAGGGTGCTGTTTTAGCCATTCGAGTTCTTCTTGAGTTAGTTTGAGCGCGTTAGTGTTCTGGTAGTATGTATCGAGTAGGTGGGTAATGCTAAAGTTGTAAAGAGTGTTGTTGCCGTTTAGCTTTGATAGGGATTGGAAATTAATTTGTTGCCAGTTGTCGTCAATAAAGCTCTGAAATAGAGGGATATTTCTATTGTCTATCGAGTAGACTGGTGAGTTGAATTGGGTCGATTCAGCATCAAAATCGTGCCCATTGAGGTAGTCATTCAGCAGGAGTGTTGCCCAACCCGCCTCGGTAAAATGGCCTCCAATGGAGACAAATGGAACACCGCTCTTTATTGCTAAAAGTGCTTCTGGTAACCAGTCTATACCACCAACATAAATAGAGTTCTTGTCTAAACCTAGTTCTTCCACCGCATCAGTCACACCTAAGGCTAACGTATCAGAGGCAGCCCAAACCATGTTGATTTGTGGGTGTTGCTGATAGAACCAGATGAATTGGTTTTTTGCTTCTTCTCTGCTCCAAGTGACATTGGTTTTGCCCTCTGCGACTACCGTGACCCTTGGGTTGTGCCTAATGAATTGATATAGCCCTTGGTTACGTTCTTGCGCCGATAACTCCTTTAAATTGCCGTTGAGCACCAACATGTTTATCTGGTCTAGCTTACCGTTGGACTTTTGAAGCAGTTGCTCCGCTAACAGTGCGCCAGCTTTGTTGTCGTCGGGTATTACTTCACCAATCCAGTATTTATATTTGCTGCGCGGAAGGAACTCACTGGAGTTAAAGCCAGTGTTGTATAGGACGCTTGGTATTTGGCACTTTTCGCTGATGGATAGAATCTTTTCTCCTATCTCCTCGTAGTTCATAAACAGTATACCATCGACGCTTCGTTTACAGGCTTGGGTAATCTGATTAAGCATTGTTTTAGGATTGTTTTCCGCATCATAAACGAGCAGTTTAATGCCTAAGTCAGTGGCTGTTGCTTGAGCAAAGCGAATTTGTGTTTGCCACGCTGGGCTTTCAGTGCGCGGAACGAATAGCGCGATCTCGGTTCCCATAACCTTAAGTGGTAGTAATAAAAGTATAAAAAGTGCTATGGGTGCTTTCATTCGAGCCTATACAGAGGAAGTTTATTTCAAGTATAGCAGTCAGAACTTAGCGCACTGGATTGACTTAGCGATTTTGGCTCATAGATGAAATTGCACAGTCACGGCAACGAAGGCGTGATCGCTTGCTTGTCTATCTTTGTCATAGCTTGGGTTGATCAGATGAGCATCTAAGGTTTGGTAGGCGATGATGTCCGACATCGAGTATTGAGAGTCGGGCTGAAACTCCTGCGATAACAGGATGTAGTCAAGTACGTTTCCAGTGGAAAAATGGTAGTGAGTGGGTGGGCGCATGCTTTGCTTGTCTGATTTAGGCATCAGGTCCCAACTGTCTTTTAAAAATAGCTGATTAAGTTCTTCACTCGTTTCGTGGGTGAGCAGGCCAGTGATATCACTACTAATGGGTTGGTTCATATCGCCCATTAAGACGGTTGGAACAGGATGAAGCGCATATTGTTGCTCCATAAATAGCCTCAGCATTACTGCTTCCCATCCTCGTTGTTGGCTCGATAGCCATTGGCCAATGATTGAATGAGTGTGTTGCGAATCGATGCTTTCCGTTGGACGTTGTGATTTTAGGTGGCACACATACACAGCGAGTTCGCCAATTTCGGGTACCTCAATCACCGCGCAGATTGGCTTACGGCTAAATTCCGGAGCAAACACCTGATAATACTGTTCGATGGCACTACGTGGTGTAACTGCATAGCAGCGTTTGATTGGGTATTTTGATGCGATCGCAACAACGGGTTTGGAGTAAATATACTCTTGCTCTACGTGTGGCTCATCGACGATGGCGAAAAAGGGGTAGCTTAACTGTTCAAACAGTTGCCGGGCTGCGTCGATACTGAACACCTCTTGAACACCGACGATATCTGCATTCAATATGCAGAGTTTTTCTTTGGTCCAGCGGCACTTCTCTCGCCATGCTTGCTGCTCATAGATGTTGTCGAAGTCATAATATGCGTTTGGCGGTTCAACGAAGTTGAATAGGTTCGCCGTTGCAAAGGTCAGTCTTCTATCGGTTAGCAATGTATTTACTCGGCACAGTCGTGTTTTAGTTAAATTATACAAAGTAAATTGGGAAATAGTAGCGCGACATTTTACACATCTTTACGCTGTCGGTGCGTTTCTTTACTTCTTAGTATCTAGACTATGATTACGTTGAGAAACAAGGAATAACCGATGACAAATGCACCAATTAAGACCATGCTAGCTATGAGTATGCTCGTACTGTGGCCACATATCACTACTGCAAACACACTGACTTCGCCGATCGTTGACACTAACCAGAGCCAGTGCTTTGGAGTAAAAAACTCAATGAGAAACTGTCCTTCGATTTCTGATTCTACTTTCGGTCAAGACGCCCAATATCAGGGTAATGCTGCGAGTTATACCAATAACAGCGATGGCACAGTAAGTGACAATGTGACGGGGCTGGTTTGGACTCAAACAACAGATCTCAATGGCGACGGTAAGGTCGATGCGCAAGATAAACTCAGCTACCAAGAGGCGTTGGATTATGCACAAAATCTTAGCTTAGGTGGGTACGATGATTGGCGTTTACCAACGATTAAAGAGCTCTATTCGCTGATTCTGTTTGATGGACAAGATCCAAGTGGCCTCAACCAGTCTGGTACTATGCAACTGATACCGTTTTTAGACGCGCGATACTTTGTGATGAATGCAGGCGATGTGACATCGGGAGAGAGGCTGATCGACAGCCAGTTTGTGTCGAGCACTAAGTACGTATCGACAACCATGAACAGAGACGAAACTGTGTTCGGAGTAAACTTTATTGATGGACGGATTAAAGGCTATGGCGTTGAGAGTCCGCGGGGCGGAGACAAGACGTTTTATGTATTGGCAGTGCGCGGTAATCCTGACTATGGCGTTAACAAGTTTGTCGACAATGGCAATGGCACGGTGACTGATCAAGCGACCAGCCTGATTTGGCAGCAGGGTGATAGCCAGACGCAAGTGGATTTCCCGAGTGCACTGGCATACTGTGAGCATTTAGATTTTGCCGAGCGCAGTGACTGGCGACTACCGAATGTGAAAGAACTACAGTCGATTGTTGATTACTCCCGCTCTCCGGCAACAACGAACAGCGCGGCTATTGACCCTGTGTTTTCAACTACCCCAATCAAGAGTGAAGCAAATAGTACTGACTACGCTAACTATTGGAGTAGCACCACGCATGAGAATCTGAAAAACGGTGGCCACGGTGCCTACGTCGCTTTCGGTTCATCACTCGGTTACATGCGTAATGCTTGGATCGATGTGCATGGGGCAGGTTCACAGCGCAGTGATCCTAAAACCGGTGATGTAAGCCGGTATCCACAAGGCCATGGTCCTCAAGGTGATGCAATCCGTATCGACAATATGGTTCGTTGTGTTGCTGGTGGAGATGTCGAGTTCGTTCAACAGCCAATATTAACTAAGCGACCAGCTGAAAGTTATCTAAATAGTGGTTCCGCCTCTTCGATGCATCAAAAAGGCAACCAGAAAGGCGGCCAACAAAGAGGGGGCGATCGCGGCGGACACTTCTCACGCATGGACCAAAATGGTGATGGTAAACTTGCGCGCAATGAAGTTAAAGGCCCATTGGCAAAAGATTTCAGCCGCTTAGATAGAAATAACGACGGCTACCTTACTCAAGATGAGTTACCAATCAGGAAATAGCTAAGTTGCTTGACCTTGGCATGGCGTTTTGGTTTATGCTGTGCGTAACTGTTCTTTAGAGGTTTTCGATATGAAGTACGCGTTACTTGAATCAAATGAGAATGAGCCCTTGGTTGAGTTATTCAGCAAGACATTTGGAGACTCAGAAGGCGAGCAAGAGGGGACGTTAATTGGAAATCTGGTTGGTGACTTGATAGCTACTACACCAGAGCAAGATATCAAGGTTTTTGTCGCTAAAGAGAACGAGAGCATTGTGGCTAGTATCTTGTTTACTCGCTTAGCATTTGAGGAGTTACAAGCAAGCTTTTTGATGGCTCCGGTTGCGGTACATACCGATTATCAAGGTAAAGGGATTGGGCAAGGTTTAATCCGCCATGGACTTGAAGCGATTCAAGCTCAGGGAGTCAAGTTGGCTTTCACTTACGGTGACCCAAACTTCTATACTAAGGTGGGTTTTAAGCAAGTTTCTGAACAACTGTTTAAAGCGCCGTTAAAGCTTAGTTACCCTAATGGTTGGATGATGCAGCCACTTGCTGGTGATAGTCCGCACAGTCTAGCAAGCAAGCCGGTTTGCGTAGATGGGTTTAATCACCCAGAGTTTTGGTAATTGGTCTCATGCCAAATAAACTCAATCGTTTAGGGAGCAAGGAGTAATGGAGTTAAAACGCATTCACCATGTCGCGGTGATATGTTCAGATTATCAAGTATCTAAACACTTCTATACGCAAGTATTAAAGTTGACTGTGGTCGCTGAAAATTACCGAGCAGAGCGCGACTCTTACAAGTTAGATCTCGCTTTACCCGATGGTAGCCAAATTGAACTTTTCTCGTTTCCTTGCCCTCCTAAACGGCCGACTAACCCAGAAGCGCAAGGACTAAGACATTTAGCTTTTGCGGTCGATTCGGTTGAGCAATACGCAGCCTACCTGCTTGAGGCGGGCGTCGAGGTAGAACCGATTCGAATTGACGAGTTTACAGGTAAGCCGTTTACCTTCTTCCAAGATCCGGACGGCTTACCTTTGGAGCTTTATCAAGCTTAACGTTAGCTAAGCAACTCGCGATTGATAACCGTGAACACTCCGGCGTCACGATTACTTGGTGCGGTAAAGCGGGCAATTTGTTTAATCTTCGGGTGCGCATTATCCATAGCGTAAGAGTGGTAGCTCGCTTGTAACATTTCAGTGTCATTGAGGTAGTCACCAAAACTCATTGTCTGCTCATAAGTAAAGTTGAGCATCTTTTGTAGGTGCTCAATCGCTGCGCCTTTTGACGCTTGCGCATTCATGACATCGAGCCAAATTTTTGCACTGACAACCACTTGGTGCGACTGACCAAATTTTTGGTTGAACGAAGGGTAGACTAACTCTTCTGCTCCGTTGAAGTGACAAATTGCAACCTTAATGAAGCTATCATCGACATCCAGCAGATCTTCGACGTATTGACATTTGTGATAGTACTTAGCAATCTCTTCTAATGCTTCAGGCGCTTGGGTTTCTATATAAGCAGAGTGCTTACCACACAGTACGATGTGAGCGCCTTGAATCTCTCTTGCTTGTTCTATGATCGCTTTAATCGATGGCTTATCTATTTCGCAGCTGTATAGCTCCTCGCCTTTATGCATGACTAATGTGCCGTTTTCGGCAATAAACATCATGCGCTCTTTAACTGGAGCGAATGTATCCATCAGGCTGTAGTACTGCCGACCTGAAGCCGCCGCAAAGATGATTCCTTTCTCTTCGAGTTGTGCGTAGAGGTTAAAAAAATCCGGGTTTAACTGGCTGTTCTCATCGAGAAGTGTGCCATCCATGTCGACGGCTATAAATTTAATATCTTGTGTTGGCATATCGAGCTAAGCTGCATTTTCAAAGCGAATAAAAACGATAACTTACCTGACTTTTGTGATGACACAAGTGTTTTAATTCTCTAGCCGTTAAAAAAGCCTGACATCACGTCAGGCTTTACTATGAACATTAATTAGAGAGGTTAAGCGCGTTTACTTGCCAACAAAGGCGACTACGACCTTGTCTTTTCCTAGTGTTCTCGAGAATACATATGCGTTGTTGTTCTCTATTTCCTTGTGCTCGCCGCCACCAATCGCAGGGTGGTTTTGACGGAACTGACCGAGAGTTTGCCAGTGACTCAACAGGGCTTTGCGCTCATTATTGAGCTGCCAAACCATATCTGAACGGGTTCCTTGATGAAAATCGTCGGCATAAGCACCTAGCTCACGAGCAACTTCGTCACCGTAGTAGATTTGAACCGCACCAGGGCTAAGCAAGAGGGCGTTCGCTGCATTGCGTTGCATCTCAAACGATTTAAAGCGATTAAAGAACAGCTCAGTGTCGTGAGATGACATGTAGCTAACTGGTGTGAAGTCTGGTGTCGACTGCATTGAATCGGAGTAGTTTTGATATACCTCTTCCATTTGGCTAAAACAGGCTGCGCCTTTGTCGAGTTTCTTCTGCATATCAAAGTTTATCAACGCATCAAAACCCTGATCTGCATATGGCGAACGATAAGCTGAGTGCCCCCAAACTTCGCCCATCATCCAGAAAGGTTGACCTGATTTATTGTTCTCTTTGCGCCAAGCCTCAAGTTTTTCAGTGCCTGACTGTTTGAGTTTGAGCCAAACATCGCCTTCAACGTGTTTTACTGTATCAACCCTAAAACCATCGATGCCAAATCGCTTGACCCAATCGGTTTGCCACTCAACTAGGTAGTCGGCGACTGTGTAATCTTGTTTGGCTTCAACGCGGGTTCCTGGATTGTTGAGTAACCATTGAGGTGGTTTGACCGCTTGGGTTGATTCCGTTCTGAAATCTGGAAGTCCAGCTAGGGTCATGGTTGTATCACTGCTGCCCGGTTTGGTGTAGCCCGGTAAACCTGCACGCACCCAATCTGGTCCCCACCACTGAGCCCAGTTCGGGCTATCATAGTCAACCCACTGATGGAAACTATGCCAGTTTTCGCCTGCTTTTGGTGCCCAATCCGCCCAATGTTGAGGCATGTTTGCTGCGTCTACTACATCTATGTTGTCGAACTGCAAATCGGCAAGTGTGGAGTACCCAGAGTGGTTTACCACTGCGTCCAATAGAACTTTAATGCCGCGCTTGTGCGCTTCAGATACAAGGTTTTTCAGGTCTTCGTCGTTGCCAAAGTTCTCGTCGATTTTAGTAAAGTCGCGTGTCCAGTAGCCATGGTAGGAATAAAATGGGAAGCTACCACTCTCACCACCTCCGACATAGCCGTGAACCTGTTCGACAATGGGTGACAGCCAGATAGCATCGGTACCTAAGCTCTTTATATAGTCTAGCTTTTCGATAACGCCCTTTAGATCCCCACCGTGGAATGTCCCCACTTCTTGCTTACCATCTTTTTTGCGGCCATAGCTGTTGTCATTGCTAGCGTCACCGTTGTTAAAACGGTCAACCATGACGAAGTAGATGTTGGCATTCTTATAGGTAAACTCAGGTTTGTTGGCAGGTGCTTCACTTGGTTCGAGTAGCACTAACCCACCACTGTTTTTAGCTGGGGTAATCGTGACAGAGTTATTGGTAACGACTACGGTTTGACCACTTATCGAGTCTTTTAGCACCGTACCGTCAGGGAAAGTTCCGCCTAAGCCTATGGTGACCTCGTTACCCGTGTAGACTTCACACTGAACATTAGGAATAGGTCGCTTGAAAGTTTGTTTGCTCTTTTTCGCTTCACGAGCAATGGTTAGTGTGTTGTTCTGTTCATCAAACGCAAATGAATAATCCCCCCCAAATCGAATCTTCAGCGGTAGCACTGTCTCTTTTCCACAATTAAGCGCTAAAGGCTGACGGAACCTAACCTTTTGTTCGTCGATAGTTGGGCATTCGCCTTCAATCCCCGAAACTTTTAGTTCATAGGTTTCTTTGGACAATGCCATCACCGCAGGTTCAGTTGCAGATAGTGGGATGTCTCGACTTGTGGTCGTGGTTGATAGGGTCAAAGTTGGACTTGCTAGCGTTGGTACACTAATCAGAGTCGCCAACATGATGAGATTGGGCTTAAACAGATTTTTCACGTTACGTCCTTGAGGGTTGTTGTCATTTTATCAATTGACATTAACTCAGAAAGAGAGCCTCTACATCATTCCCGCTATCTACGCCTTAAATGTGGATGTTAATCACACTATTTATTTAGGGGAGGAGTACTTATTAGCTCAGTGAATGTGTTCGTGTTTGATGGTTTACATCATTGAGATAATCGCTGTTTAACATTAGATATCGCTTATTTTTTATTCACTCAGAGCCTTCTATAATTAATGAGGGGTAAAAGTTATTTGTTGTGGTTATAAAATTCTGGAAAAGCTAGCTGTATTTGATACTTTGTCCGTATAAATAGAAAATAGTTGTTACAAAATTTCTCAATTGTCTTGCTCAGCTCGAGAATATTTGATTAGGGGATGTTATGGATATAGAAGTGGTACGCGAAGCGGCAGTCGTCAAAGAAGTCTCTGGCGATGTAGTAGCGGTTAAGCCTGATGGCAGTGCACGTAAGGTTGCTTTGGGTGATACAGTCGTGAGTGGCGAGCTTGTAATTGTAGCTGATAAATCCTCGATTCTGGTTGAAACACCTGATGCGACAGTCAATTTAGATGCCAATACTGTTGCCACTGATGATGCTGTGCATGGCTGGGGCGTTTCTCCTGTGGCTGGTGAAGTTGAGTTTGACCTTGCTCAGCTCGGAGAAGGTGCAATTGGTGAAGACGAGCTAGCCGCTATCCAAGACGCGATCCTTGCAGGCGCTGACCCTACTGAATTGTTAGAAGCGACGGCTGCTGGTGCTGGAGCTGCGGGTTCCGCAAACGGTGGTTTTGTAACCATTGAATATAACGGCGCTGAAGTCTTGGCGAGCACTTTCTTTGAAACATCGGGCTTTGAAACCACCTCGGTTGAGCAAGCTGACGAAGACATTCCACCAATCGTATTTGCCGATGGTGGCCAGGACATCAGCCTGTCTCTAGTTGAAAATGTTCTTGGTGATTCAGAGAAGACGCAAACATCGGTCACTGTCTTTGCGGCGAGCCTCGCCCTTGATCCTGAAACCTTTGTTCCTGAGCCTTTGTCACTAGCGTCATTGCTGAGTGAACTTAACTCAGATATCACCTCCAACGGAAATCCGGTGGTATTTACTTACAACGCGGCAGAGAATGAGATCGAAGGTAAAGATCCACTTAAGGCCCCTGGAGAGGACGTTGTACTCACCATTAAGATTGATGCGACCAACATTGGTAACGATGTAAGTATTACGTTGACGACAACTATTAACCATCCAATCGATCACACCCCGTCCGTAGGCGGCGGTCAGGTGGCATTCTCCGGAGACCAAATAACGGTTTCTTTCGACATTACCGGCGCAGATACCGGAGGCAATCCGATTCAAGCGCCAATCAGTGCTCAGGTAGGCATTGGTGATGGTGCAAATCCTAGTATCTCTGAAATTCAACAAGCCAATTTGTATGAAGCAGGGTTAAGTGGCGGGTCTCAAGTTGGAGGGACCGATACTACTGTTACTAGAACGATTGAGATAGCAACGGGCAGTGATGAAGTCACTGCATTAAGGCTTGATGTTGATGAGTTTAATGGTCGTGCTGATGCTCAAGGTCTATTCTCAGCAGGACAAAGGGTTGTAATAGAACAGACCTCTGATGGTGTTTATCGTGGTTATATCACGGTAAGTGACAGTGGAGGCGACAGACAAGTTGATGTCCTCAGTATCACGCTTGATCAGAACAACTTCGACCAATATTCAGTCACACTGCTGAAAGAGCTAGATCATAGTGCCCAAGGCCAAGATACTCTTCAAGTGAACTTACCTATTTATGTGGTTGATGCCGATAGTGACGAATCCGCTCGCACAAACCTTGTGGTTAATGTGGGTGATGACATTCAAGTAGTGAAAGATGGCAGCTTAAGTGTAGATGAGCCGAACGTGACAGGTGATGAGACTAGTAATGTGGTCAATGTAATCACTTCAGCAGGTGCAGAGCAAGGCACTGTTAAATCAGTCACTTTTGATGGTACAACGATCGACTACACTCCAAGCCAAACCAACTATGCGTTAGATAATGGTACGCTAGTGGTTACTGCTGACGGTGAAGTCTCATTCATTCCAAAGCGTAATTTAACCCACCCAGAAGATAACCGTATCGAACACACCATACTCGTTACCGTTGCTGATAACGATGGTGATGAGCTGACCAGTACCGTTGATTTGGTGATTAAAGATGGGCAAGACCCAGTAATTACCGCTGTCACTGAAAGCCAAATATATGAAGCAGGACTTAAAGGCGGTAATGAAGGTACTGGCGTTGGACCCACAGATATAACAGACAGTGGGACTATCGCTTTTAATAACGGCAGTGATGATGTTGTCGCGTTCAAAATTGACGTTGATGAGTTTAATAGCCGCGTAAAAGACCAGTTATTTTCCGGCACTAAACGAGTCCTTGTTGAAGAATTAGAGGATGGTTCGTATCGCGGATATATTACGGCTGATGACTCAGTCACTAAAATTGCTGTTTTCACTGTATCTTTCGACTCAAACAACCTTGGTAAATATAACGTAGCTTTATTGAAAGAGCTTGATCACAGCGCTCAAGGCCAAGATAACCTCAAGATCAATCTTCCCGTATATGCTGTCGATAGCGACAACGACCCATCCAATGAGATGGCGTTGGTGATTAATGTTGGTGATGACATTCAAGTCGTGACTGATGGCAGCTTGAGCGTGGTTGAGCCCAACGTGACAGGTGATGCGACTAGCAATGTCGTGGATGTGATCACCCAAGCAGGTGCAGACCAAGCAACGGTTAAATCAGTGACCTTTGATGGTGTGACGATTAATTATACCGAAGGTCAAACTGATTATCCTCTTGACCACGGTACCTTGGTGGTAAACGCAGATGGCAAAGTGTCGTTTGTCCCTAAACGTAACCTTACGCACCCAGAAGATAACCGTATTGAACACACCATAGTGGTGACGGTTGCGGACAAAGACGGTGATGAGCTAACAAGCACCGTCGATTTGGTGATTAAAGATGGCAAAGACCCAGTGATCAACGGCGACAGTAAGTCCACCGTAAACGAGGATGATATCGCATCAGATGATGCAATAGCGTCCGGCAAATTTATCACTGAGCAGGGTTCAGACTCGGTCGTTAAATATGAACTGGTTAACGTATCGAATAGCGAGAGTGGCCTTAAGTCTGGCGGTGATGATGTATCAATCAGTAAGACCGCAGGTGCTTCAGGCAGCACTATCTATACTGGCAAGGCAGATGGTGCCGTGATCTTTACCTTAGAGCTCAAAGCTGATGGTAGCTACATATATACCCAAGAGAAAGCGCTTGATCATGCAGAAGGTGCGAACTCATTAACCATTCCTTTTGATGTAGTGGCGATTGACGGCGATGGTGATGTCTCTCCGTCTGCTCGGCTTGCTATTGAAGTTAAAGATGACAAACCAATCCTTAATGGTGTGACAGGTGAGAGCGAGGTTGATGAAGACGACTTATCTGGCATAGGTTCGGACCAAACTCAAGACACTGAAATAAAAGGCAACTTCACCATAGCGGAGGGTGCTGACGGTGTGGTTGAGTATCAATTGGTTGATGTGGATGACGCTATTTCACAGTTGAAATCTGGTGGTGAAAGACTTGAGTGGGCGGACGTTTCAATCAGTGGCACAACGTCGACTTATACCGCGAAGACTACTAAATCCGGTGAACCAGTGTTTACTCTCAAGTTTAACACAGCCGACAATAGCTATACCTTTGAGTTACTCAAGCCGCTAGATCATGCCGATGGTAATTTAGAAAACAGCCTGGAGATGATC
>NZ_JATABG010000019.1:0-22555 GCF_036533755.1 Vibrio sp. M260118
GTAATCAGTAGGTCACCAGTTCGATTCCGGTAGTCGGCACCATTTATTTTGTTAGGAATATCGATTCTTAACTGAATAATTCCCCCTTAGTTCAGTTGGTAGAACGGCGGACTGTTAATCCGTATGTCGCAGGTTCGAGTCCCGCAGGGGGAGCCATCTTCAAGAAGCTAAGTCGTAAGACTTGGCTTTTTTCGTTTTTCGCTGCGACTCACTTGTTCCAAGTAAATGCCTCAGCCGAAGCATCGAACCGTGCTAGCCGCCCGCGTTGAATCCCTGTAGGGGAAGCCATATTAGAGAAAGCCTCATCACTTGATGAGGCTTTTTCGTATCTACTACTCCTAGTTTGATCCAAACCAATCTATCTGCTGCTCTCTATATTTAGCGCATAAAAAAACTCAGCCTTTCGACTGAGTTTTTAAATACATTGCATAATACGCGCTAATTAAGCTTTAACACCCTCTTGCTGATTACGTAGTGCAACCTCTTTATCTAGAGCTTCGAGTTTAGCTTCCATCTGCTCGCGACATACATTCGCCAATTCTCGTACGTTCTCTTTGCTGTAGCTATCCACTTGGACTGGTGGCAGCATCTCGATAATCACATGACCATTATTCCAACGGTTTAGCTTAATCCCACCCGTAGAGCTACATACAATAGGAACAATAGGTAGATTAGCGGCTATCGCTGCATGGAAGGCACCCGTTTTGAATGGTAGTAAACCACGACCACGTGAACGCGTACCTTCTGGGAACATCCAAATAGATACATCGCTATTATTTAGGTTGTCGACTACCTGATCGATAGTACCTTTTGCTTTAGAGCGATTAGCACGGTCAATCAGAATGTTACCAGTCAGCCAGTAAAGCTGACCAAACAACGGCATCCACGCTAAGCTCTTCTTGCCAACCGTAACCACTTTAGGGGTCACTGCAGAAGATACAGTAAACAGATCCCAGTTATTTTGGTGATTAGCAATATAAATATGCTGACCGCGCTCATAGGCGTCTTCAGGGAGACGCAGCTCAAGCGAAATACCAAACAGTTTCGACATCTTTCCAAACATGCGTCCGAAAGTGAACACGTGCTTTGGATTGCGTGGGCTTAATAAGCAATAACCACAGCCAAATACAAACATCACAATTGCAAACATCGCAACAGCCAATACACGTAATAGTGCAATCATTGTGGTTCTCCAAGGTGCAGAGTCAAAGATTAATAGGTGCAGACTCTAACTTATCTAGTATTCATAAAAAAGCCGAAACTCGCGTTTCGGCTTACAATCGTTAGCTGATTTTATCGTTAATCGCGAAAACGTTCAATCTTTGCGCCAAGAGCAGACAGCTTGTCTTCAATTTTGTCGTAACCGCGATCGATGTGGTAGATACGGTCAACAATGGTCTCACCATTGGCAATACAGCCAGCAATAACCAAACTTGCAGAAGCACGTAGGTCAGTTGCCATTACCTGAGCACCACTCAGTTCATCAACATCACCACAAATAACAGTGTTACCTTCAATCTCAGCTTTCGCGCCCATACGCATTAGCTCAGGCACGTGCATAAAGCGGTTCTCAAAGATGTTCTCTGTAATCACGCCGCCGCCTTTCGCCATTAGGTTTAGTAGCGTAAATTGTGCCTGCATGTCAGTTGGGAAGCCTGGGTGTGGCGCAGTACGCACTGTTACCGCTTTAAGCTCTCTGTCTGTCATATCAACAGAAATCCAATCTTCACCGCTCTGTACTAGCGCACCAGCCTCTTCTAGCTTAGCCAGTACCGCTTCAAGTAGGTGTGCTTTGGTATTGCGACAAACCACTTTACCGCCCGATACAGCCGCAGCAACCAGGAATGTACCTGTTTCGATACGGTCTGCAACAACCGAGTGCTTACCGCCACCTAGACGCTCAACGCCTTCGATAGTAATGGTGTCTGTACCTGCGCCAGAAATTTTTGCACCAAGCTTGTTCAGGAAGTCTGCCGTATCAACGATCTCAGGCTCACGCGCTGCATTATCAAGAACGGTTTTACCTTCAGCTAAAGTCGCAGCGCACATCACAGTGATCGTCGCGCCAACACTGACTTTATCCATCACTATGTGGGCACCTTTCAGGCGTCCATCGACGTTCGCTTTTACGTAACCATCTTCAAGGGTAATCGTCGCGCCTAGCTGCTCCAAACCATGGATATGGAGATCAACTGGACGAGCACCAATCGCACAGCCACCTGGCAGTGAGACTTGACCTTGACCAAAACGAGCGACCAATGGCCCCAAAGCCCAGATTGAAGCACGCATAGTCTTAACTAGGTCGTATGGCGCACAATACTCATTGATGCAGCTAGGGTCTACATGGACAGAGCCATTACGCTCTACTTTTGCGCCTAAACGCTCTAGTAGCTCCATAGTAGTGTCGATGTCACGCAAGCGTGGCACATTCGCCACTTCTACTGGCTCTTCAGCCAAAATAGACGCAAATAAAATAGGTAGTGCAGCGTTTTTGGCACCTGAAATGGTTACTTCACCAACCAGTGGTTGTTTAGAACCAGTAACTCGAAACTTTTCCATTATTAAACCTTATAGTGACATCAACTTCTTATCACGAGCCCACTCTTCAGGAGTGTAAGCCTTAATAGAAACTGCGTGGATATCATTTCTTTGGATGTATTCCATCAGTGGTGCGTAGATAAACTGTTGTTTTTTAACGCGGCTCATTCCTTCGAAACTAGCATCAACAGCAACTACCTCATAGTGACTGCCCTCTCCCTTTACGTGCAGTTCTTCTAAATTCAGTGCTTCGTTTAAAATCTGTTGTACTTTTGCGCTATCCACAATTCACCCCTGTAGTGCTTTATAAATGCTCAGCAATGAACTCATCAACATTGCTCAACTGAAATAATGTGCGCAGTTGTTCCGGCACGAAACTGAGCATTATATGACAGTTTTGTTTTTTTGCATGCTCTATTAAATGAATCAGCATCACCATCCCAGCGGAGTCTACCCTTGTGAGGTCTTTAAGCGACAACTCTGTTTGCTGAGAATGAAATTCTATTGATTGAAGTAAGGGCCATAACGCCGGGACAGTGTCCCGATTCAAATCACCTCTAAGTGAGTACTGACTATCACTTACTTGCTGCCATTTCGGTTCCATATTAAGATTTGCTCTCAATTCGAATCGGTTGCTTAGCAAGCTCTTCAAGTTCTTGAGCAACAGACAAGATCCCCTCTTGCCTTAGCTTAGTTGCCCATTCCGATTGCTTACTCGACAACAGGCTTATCCCTTCAGCAATCATATCAAATGCCTGCCACTCACCCGTGTTCTTATCACGACGCAACTTGAACTCTAGCTTAATATTTGGTCGCGGCGTATCAACAATATCTACTTTGATACCTGTAATGCTTTTCTTTGGGTCTAGCTTTGGCTCTGGGCCGAACTCGATAGTCTGATCGGTATACTGAGTTAACACTTGCGCATACGAGGTTACCAAGTAAGCTCGGAACGCAACAATAAACTGGCCGACGTCTTCGCGTTTAGCACCACGTAAGTTGGGGCCTAATACCTTAAGCGCAGCATACTTTTCGTTCACATAGGGCATTAAAGTTTCGTCGACAATAACCTTAAGATACTCAGGGTCGTCTTGAACCTTATCTTGTTCTGATTTCAATCTTTCAAATGCCAGTTCTGAAACCTGCTTCATCATTTGATAAGGCTGGGTTTTATCGATTTCACTTGCCGAGGCATTAAAGCACATAAACACAGAAATCAGAGTAAGTACTAACTTCTTAAACATTATTTTCTCCCTACTCTTCTGAACCGCCAACGCTATAAAGCACTTGACCGATTAAATCTTCCAGCACGAGCGCTGACTTAGTATCCTCAATGAAATCACCTTCAACAAGCATCTGTTCATCATCAAAAATAAAGCCTGGCGTTAAACCTATGTACTGCTCTCCAATCAAGCCTGAAGTAAGTATTTTCACACTTGAGGTTTCTGGAAACTGGTTGTAAGCACCGTTGATTGCCATGGTCACAACTGGCAATAACGACTCTTGATTGAGCCCGATATTCGTCACACGACCAACAACCACACCACCAACTTTTACTGGAGAGCGCACTTTTAAACTACCGATATTGTCAAACTCAGCCTTGAGCGTGTAAGTATCGTTGGAGCCTAGCCCCTTAACGTCAGCGACTTGAAAAATCATCACTAGAATCGCGCAAATTCCAGCAATAACAAAGCTGCCAACCCATAATTCAATCTTTCGAGTTTGTTGCATGATTAGTTCCCAAACATCATTAATTACCAAACATCATTAATTACCAAACATCAAGGCAGTCAGTACAAAGTCTAGACCAAGTACCGCCAAAGAAGAGTGGACAACGGTGCGCGTCGTAGCTCGACTAATCCCTTCCGAAGTAGGGATTGCATCATATCCATTAAATAGTGCAATCCAAGTCACTGTGATGGCAAAGACAAAACTCTTAACCATACTGTTACCTATGTCTTGACCTAGCTCTACTGATGCCTGCATCGCAGACCAAAAACTACCGTGATCAATCCCTTTCCAGTCAACACCGACAAGCTGTCCGCCCCATATGCCAACCGCCATAAAAATCATCGCTAACAGCGGCATGGAAATAACACCCGCCCAAAAACGAGGGGCAATAACACGTTTAAGTGGGTCAACCGCCATCATTTCCATGCTCGATAGCTGCTCTGTGGCTTTCATCAAGCCAATTTCTGCGGTCAACGCTGAGCCAGCGCGTCCAGCAAAGAGCAGCGCAGTAACCACAGGGCCTAATTCGCGCAGCAAAGAGAGCGCAACCATCTGACCCAAGGCACCTTCCGCGCCAAAATCGACCAATATCACATAGCCTTGCAGGCTCAGCACCATACCAATGAATAAACCCGACAGCACAATAATGATCAACGACTGCACACCGACGCTATGCAGCTGTTTGACAAGCAGAGGTAAGTTTTTAATTGGCTGAGGTTTACTCGCTAGAGCGCCGAATAGCATCAGGCTTGCACGACCAAAGGATTCACAAACCGCCATAGCGCGACGGCCAACAGAGGCGACAAAATTAACCAAGCCTGACATTATAAGAAGAGCTCCTTGGCTAAAGGTTGAGATGGAAAGCGGAAAGGCACCGGACCATCCGCATCTCCTTTGAGAAATTGCTGAACCTGTGGGTCAGTATTGCTGTGCAGCTCATCAGGCGTACCACTAGCGATAATTTTTCCATTCGCCAATATATATACCCAATCCGCAATGCTCATGACTTCAGGTACGTCGTGAGAAACGACCACTGAAGTCACCCCCAACGCTTGATTTAAATTACGAATCAGCTCCACCAGCACTCCCATAGTTATCGGGTCTTGGCCGACAAAAGGTTCATCGTACATGATGAGCTCAGGATCTAGGGCGATGGCACGAGCCAAAGCAGCACGCCTTGCCATACCACCAGACAGCTCGCTCGGCATCAATTGAGCCGCGCCGCGCAGACCAACGGCTTCGAGTTTTAATAGCACCAATGTTCGAATAAGCGACTCATCAAGCTCGGTGTGCTCGCGCAAAGGAAAGGCAACGTTGTCAAAAACAGACAGGTCAGTGAACAATGCCCCTGACTGAAAGAGCATGCTCATTTTTTTACGTTGCTGATAGAGTTTGCTTCGGCTTAGCGCGGGAATGTTATTGCCATCAAACCAAATTTCTCCGCTTTCAGGGTAGATCTGCCCACCAATTAAACGTAGCAGTGTGGTTTTACCAATCCCAGATGGTCCCATGATTGCCGTTACTTTGCCTTTTGGCACACGTAAGCTGACATCGTCAAAGATCTTACGCTCACCACGAGAAAACGTTAGCTGATTGATGGTAACTAGGTCTTCGGATTCCATTCTGGACTCATATTTGTTCCTTTGAGAATGGGCAATCATAAGCACATTCAATAGGAATTAAAAGCACCGTTCAATTAAATGTGAGTCAGTCGAATTATCGTCTAAACACCGTATAATCGGCCTTAAGTTGCTGAAGCACGTTGCGTGTTCGCAATTAATTGAATGAACTGCTTTTCTTTTTACCCTCAAACCGTCAAAATTAACGGTTAAATTCTCTCGTTGTATATTGATTAGGAATCATCATGCTCGAAGCCGTTGTGTTTCTCATTATTGGATTGGTATTTTTGGTGTGGAGTGCCGACAAGTTAGTATTTGGCGCCGCTGCTCTCGCTCGAAACATAGGAATTTCTCCTCTGGTTATCGGCATGACCATCCTTGCAATGGGCTCTTCAGCGCCTGAAATGATGGTTTCGGCAACGGCCGCTCTGGATGGTAAAACAGATACCGCAGTAGGCAATGTATTAGGTTCGAACATTGCGAACATCGCTTTAATCCTTGGTATAACAGCCCTCATCAAACCATTATCGATCAGCTCTGGTGTTCTGCGTCGTGAGCTACCACTTATGATAGGCGTTACCCTACTTGCAGGTATCTTGTTATGGGATAGCCACTTAGGTTTCTATGAAGGCGTATTACTGTTCGTTCTTTTCGCCGCCTTTATTCTCACCATGCTACGCATTAGCCGCAACGAGCAGAAAAATGGCGACGCACTTATTGAAGAGCAAGAGTCAGAAGTCCCTGAAGGAGTGAGCAACGCTAAAGCCGCAATGTGGGTGGTTATTGGTTTAATAATTCTCCCCCTCGCCGCTGACGAACTGGTCGACAACGCCGTGATTATCGCTCAATACTTCGGCATGAGTGATCTCGTCATTGGCCTAACCATTATCGCAGTAGGCACCAGTCTGCCAGAACTTGCGGCATCACTCGCTGGTGTGATGAAAGGCGAAGATGATATGGCAGTAGGTAACATCATCGGCTCTAACGTGTTTAATATCCTCGCGGTGATGGGCATCCCAGGCATCCTAAACCCTTCAGTGTTAAGTGAGTACGCGATGGGACGTGATTTCTGGGTCATGCTTGGCGTATCACTTTTATTGGTAGCGATGGCCCTTGGCAAATCACGAAGTATCAATCGCTTTGAGGGCGCTGCCCTATTCTGCTGCTTTATTGGTTATCAGGCTTACCTAGTCATGAACATGACTGCCTAATTATTTCCGGAGTATTGTATGTTTGATTTTCGCTCTACGGCGCTAGAAGTACTAAAAAACGAAATTGCCGCCCTTCAACAACTGGACCAGTACCTAAACGAAGATTTTGTTAAAGCCTGTGAACTTATCTTGGCGAACAAAGAGGGTAAGGTCGTGGTTATGGGTATAGGTAAGTCTGGCCATGTCGGCAATAAGATTGCTGCCACGTTAGCGAGTACCGGAACCTCTTCATTCTTTGTCCACCCTGGAGAAGCGGCTCACGGCGATTTAGGTATGGTTGCGCCAGGCGATATCGTTCTGGCTATCTCAAACTCAGGTGAGTCTGGTGAGATCCTAGCGCTATTTCCAGTACTTAAGCGTCTCAACATCAAAATCATCAGTATGACAGGCAAGCCACAATCCAATATGGCCAAACTGTCAGACCTGCATCTACAAATCACCGTACCGAAGGAAGCATGCCCACTTGAGCTAGCTCCGACATCAAGCACCACTGCGACGCTAGTAATGGGTGACGCATTGGCAGTATCGTTAATGCAAGCGCGTGGCTTTACTGCGGAAGACTTTGCCCTTTCTCACCCGGGAGGCGCGTTGGGCAGAAAACTACTGCTGAAGCTGTCCGATATCATGCATACTGGAAACGACTTACCGCTAGTAACGCCAAATACCCTAGTTAGAGATGCCTTACTTGAAATCAGCCAAAAAGGCTTGGGCATGACAGCGGTCGTGGATGACCTCCAGCAGCTAGTTGGGATTTTTACCGATGGTGATTTACGCCGAATTCTCGATAAACGCGTCGATATTCACAGCTCTGTGATCGGTGAAGTAATGACAGTCAATCCAACCACTGCAGCACCAAACATGCTCGCGGCTGAAGGGCTCAACCTAATGCAAGATAAAAGCATCAATGGCCTTATTCTTTGTAAAGATGGCAAAGTCGTTGGTGCGCTAAATATGCATGATTTGTTAAAAGCTGGGGTGATGTAATGTCGAAAATGATTGAAACTTTATATCAACCAGTGGAACAATCCATCCTAGATATTGCCAAACAGATAAAGCTATTAATCTGTGATGTAGATGGTGTCTTCTCTGATGGACTCATTTACATGGGTAACAACGGCGAAGAACTTAAAACATTTCATACCCGTGACGGCTATGGCGTAAAGTCGTTGATGAATGCGGGGATTGAGATTGCCATTATCACTGGCAGGCGCTCTCAAATCGTTGAAAACCGCATGACGGCACTGGGTATTAAGCTTATTTATCAAGGGCAAGATGATAAAATCAAAGCGTATCAAGATATCTGCGACAAGCTCTGCATCGCCCCAGAGCAAACAGGTTATATCGGTGATGACCTTATCGATTGGCCAGTAATGGAAAAAGTTGGATTAAAAGTTTGTGTAGCAGATGGTCACCCGTTGCTGGCACAGCGAGCCAACTACGTGACCTCGATTCGAGGTGGGCATGGAGCAGTAAGAGAAGTCTGCGACCTAATTCTACAAGCACGAAACGAACTAGACGTTCATAAAGGTCTAAGTATATGAGTCTATCTCGTATTGGATACCTGATACTAGCGTTCACAATATGCTGGTCTGCTTACTATCTTTTCGATAAGGAGCAAGGTTATGATATCCAAGTTGAGCCAGATACAGAGCTCCCGATGTTTAGTGGCGAAAACCTAGTTAACACCTCTTATAACGAGGCAGGAATTCGGAGCTACGTTATTACATCGGTTAACCTCGACCACTACTCGAAAAGTGGTAATACAATTTTTGATCAGCCTGTCCTTAAAGTGTATAAGGAAGGCACCACCTTAGAGTGGGAAGTAACAGCCGTCCGTGGAGTTCTGAGTAAAGATCATGTGTTGACCCTTTACGAAGACGTTTTGGCGACAAACTTATTACCTGATTCAGGTTTTGATACTTTGTCTACCGACGTTATGAACATCCAACTAGACAGCCGAGATTTTTGGGCCGATGACCAAGTAATTATGGTTGGGCCTCAATTTGAAACTTTAGGGCAAGCGATGACCGGCAATTTCGCTGATAATCACGCTACCCTTTACAATCGCGTACAAAGTAGATATGAAACTATCACACCTTAGTCTGATTTCTTGTTTATTACTGTCGAGCCAAGCTTTTGCACTATCGACCGACCAAGACCAGCCGGTTTACATCGACTCTGACAGCCAGCAGTTGGACATGCAGAGCAATAAAGTAACCTTCCTTGGTGAGGTAAAACTCAAACAAGGCAGTATCAATATCAACGCTGACAAAGTTATTGTGACGCGAGATCCTGAAGATGGCTCAATCCGAGAAATCGAAGGGTACGGTGATTTGGCAACCTTTTCTCAGTTAACTGATGATGGCAAGACTTTGTATGGCGAAGCGAAAGAGCTTTACTACGTCATGGTCGACGATCAGTTAACCATGATCGATCAAGCAATGCTCTCACAAGATGACAGCATTATCCGTGGCACCAAGATTCGCTACAAAATCTCTTCACAAAAGCTGATTGCTGACGGTAAAGAGAAGGGAGATCGCGTCTCTACCGTACTTCAGCCACAAGCAGTACAAGAATAATTATGGCAATACTTAAAGCTGAGCACTTAGCAAAAACATACGGCAACCGAACCGTCGTTACTGACGTAAGCTTACAGGTAGAGTCCGGGCAAATCGTCGGGCTACTCGGTCCTAATGGTGCAGGTAAAACGACCTCTTTCTATATGATCGTTGGCTTAGTTGCTCGAGACGAAGGGGCGATTACTATTGATGGTGAAGATATCAGCATCTTGCCAATGCATAGTCGCTCAAGGATGGGGATAGGCTACCTTCCACAAGAAGCTTCAATCTTCCGCAAGCTATCCGTTGAAGACAATATTATGGCCGTTCTCGAAACGCGCGAAGAGATGACTCGCGAAGAGCGCCAAGACAAGCTTGAGGATTTGTTAGAAGAATTCCACATTCAGCACATACGCCACAGTGCGGGTATGGCATTATCAGGTGGTGAACGTCGCCGTGTAGAAATTGCCCGTGCTCTAGCAGCCAACCCTCAGTTCATTCTACTGGATGAGCCATTTGCAGGTGTTGACCCGATCTCGGTTATCGACATTAAAAAGATCATTGAGCATTTAAGAGATCGTGGATTGGGTGTTTTGATTACCGACCACAACGTTCGTGAAACGCTGGATGTATGTGAAAAGGCTTACATTGTTAGCCAAGGCCACCTCATCGCGGAGGGGACGCCAGACCAAGTCCTCAATAACGAGCAAGTAAAACAAGTTTATCTCGGCGAACAATTCCGTCTATGATTAAAGGAAAGAACGGTAAGATTCTCTAGGATTAAGGCAAATAATACTGAATGAAACCCTCATTACAACTCAAGCTAGGACAGCAGTTAGCAATGACACCTCAATTGCAGCAAGCGATTCGTTTGTTGCAACTGTCAACGCTAGATCTTCAACAAGAGATTCAAGAGGCTTTGGATTCAAACCCTCTACTTGAGGTTGAAGAGACCAGTGATGAGCCGTCTGCGGAAGAGAGCAACCGCAACGAAGAGAAAGAACCTACCGTCGAAGTTGCTGAAGCCGCAGAGCCTGATGTCAAAGATAGCTCTGAGCTAATCGAAAAATCAGAAATCAGCAACGACCTAGAAATCGATACCACTTGGGAAGATGTATATAGTGCCAACACAGGCAGCACTGGTATCGCTCTGGATGACGATGCACCTGTCTATCAAGGTGAAACCACCCAATCTCTGCAAGATTACCTCATTTGGCAGCTCGACTTAACGCCATTTAGCGAAACCGACCGCACTATCGCCCTAGCATTGATCGATGCTATTGATGACTATGGATATCTAACCGTTTCTACCGAAGATATCTTAGAAAGTTTTGACAATGAAGAGATTGAAATCGAAGAGATAGAGGCGGTACGTAAACGCGTACAGCAGTTTGATCCTCTCGGCGTCGCTTCTGTCAATCTACAGGACTGCTTGTTACTTCAGCTTGCCACCTTCCCAGAGGATACCCCTTGGCTTACTGAAGCGAAATTAGTCCTCAACGACCATATCGATCAATTAGGCAATCGAGATTACAAACTCGTTATCAAAGAGACTAAGCTTAAAGAAGCGGAGCTGCGTGAAGTTCTTAAGCTGATTCAGCAACTCGACCCACGACCGGGCAGTCGAATCGCTTCAGAACACGCTGAGTATGTGATCCCTGATGTATCGGTATTTAAAGATCACGGCAAATGGGTAGTCACCATCAACCCAGACTCCGTTCCTAGGCTAAAGGTCAATCAGCAATATGCTGCGCTAGGCAAAGGCAGCAGTGCCGATAGCCAGTATATTCGTAGCAACCTACAAGAAGCGAAATGGTTGATTAAAAGCTTAGAAAGCAGAAACGAGACATTGCTCAAAGTAGCCAAGTGTATTGTTGAACATCAACGCGATTTCTTTGAGTATGGTGAAGAAGCCATGAAACCTATGGTGCTTAATGATGTGGCGTTAGCCGTCGACATGCATGAGTCCACCATATCTAGGGTGACAACGCAGAAGTTTATGCACACCCCTCGTGGTATTTTTGAATTGAAGTACTTTTTCTCTAGCCATGTCAGCACAGACAATGGTGGAGAGTGTTCATCCACTGCAATCCGCGCACTGATTAAGAAGTTGGTTGCCGCTGAGAACAGCGCGAAACCACTCAGTGATAGTAAGATTGCAGCTCTACTCGCTGACCAAGGGATTCAGGTCGCTCGCAGGACGATAGCAAAATATCGAGAGTCTTTGGGAATAGCCCCTTCAAGTCAGCGCAAACGCCTGCTTTAGGCCTACAACCGAGAAGGAAAGTCTATGCAAATCAATATTAATGGGCACCACGTTGATCTAACCGATTCAATGCAAGACTATGTAAACGAAAAGTTTCAAAAGCTCGAACGCTTTTTTGACCATATCAACAGTATTCATGTTGTATTAAAAGTTGAAAAACTCCGCCAAATCGCAGAAGCTACCCTTCACGTAAACCAAGCTGAAATTCATGCATCCGCAGAAGATGAAAACATGTATGCAGCTATAGATTCGCTGGTCGACAAACTTGTTCGACAGCTTAACAAGCACAAAGAAAAGCTAAACGCCCACTAAAACCATGCAACTAAGCGAAATCCTTACATTGGACTGCACTAAGAGTGCAGTCCAATGTACCAGTAAAAAGCGAGCCCTAGAGATGATCAGCGAATTAGTCGCTGAGCAAACAGGGCAAAACTCCACCGAACTATTCGAATGTATGCTCAGTCGCGAGAAGATGGGCAGTACAGGCATCGGAAATGGAATAGCCATTCCCCATGCACGTATGCAGTCGAGCGACAAAGCCATCGCAGTTTTACTGCAATGCGAAGCGCCAGTCGAGTTTGACTCCATTGACAATCGTCCCGTCGATCTGATGTTTGCTCTACTCGTACCAGATGCACAATGTAAAGAGCACTTAAAAACGCTGTCGAGCATGGCAGAGCGATTAAACGACAAACAAGTCCTTAAACAACTTCGTAAAGCTCAGTCTGATCAAGAGCTGTACGACATTATGGTTAATCAGTAATGCGCCTTATCGTTGTAAGCGGCCAATCCGGCGCCGGTAAAAGTGTTGCCCTACGTGTTCTCGAAGATCTTGGTTATTACTGTGTTGATAACCTTCCAGTCGATCTACTAGAGATGTTTATCCAGTCAGTTCAGACCAGTAAACAAAACGTCGCCGTTAGCATCGATATTCGCAATTTACCTACCGAACCGAACCTAGTGGAAGATGTGCTTACCAAACTCAAACAGAGTTCAGATGTGAATGTCCTGTTCCTCGATGGTAATAAAGAAACCCTACTTAAGCGCTATAGTGAAACTCGCCGTATACACCCGCTTTCACTTAGCATAGAAAACACATCCTTAGAGCAGGCGATAGAAAAAGAGCGTTGTATTCTCTCCCCTCTCAAAGAGCATGCGGATCTCGTCATTGACAGCAGCAACCAGTCATTGCATGAGCTCAGTGAAACGGTTCGTATGCGGGTTGAAGGTCGTGAGCGCAAAGATTTGGTGATGGTTTTCCAATCCTTCGGTTTCAAGTATGGCCTGCCCAATGACGCTGACTATGTATTTGATGTTCGCTTCCTACCCAATCCTCATTGGGAGCCCGATTTAAGGCCACTAACTGGTTTGGATGCGCCAATTAAATCGTTCTTAGAGCAGCACCATGAAGTGCTCGAACTAAAGCAGCAAATCCAAAAATTCATCGATCATTGGCTACCTATGCTAGAGAAGAACAACCGCAGTTATCTCACCGTTGCGATTGGCTGTACTGGCGGCAAACATCGCTCAGTCTATCTCACTCAACAAATTGGTGAGTATTTTGCCCAAATGGGCCATCAAGTCCAAATTCGCCACGCTTCACTCGAAAGAAACCTTAAGGAATAGTTTATGCCGCAGCAAAGCCGTACAGTCTTAATCCAAAATCGCTTAGGCCTACATGCTCGTGCTGCCGTAAAACTTGTCGAACTGGCTCAATCATTTGATGCCATCCTTACCATCCAAAGCCATGAAGGCAAAGAAGCCACCGCCGACAGCGTTATGGGTTTACTGATGTTAGAGTCAGCTCAAGGCGAGCATGTCACTATCAACGCGGAAGGAAGCGATGCTCACCCTGCTCTAGAAGCAGTCTGTCAGTTGATTGAACACAAGTTTGATGAAGATGAGTAATTGGCCTACAAATTACGACTAAATCACCTTCCTTAACATTAACTTATTAAATCCATTCTAAAATTAAGTTACTATTTACAGCATTGTACGCATAAAGAGTTAGGGGGAATAAATGGCAGAGCAAATAGAATTCGATCAAGCTCACCAAGCCCTCCAAGAAGTTACTGAAGCTCTAGAAAATGGCCGTTTTGTCCATGTCCGTCGCCAACTACAGGACATGGAGCCCGAAGATATTGCTCACCTTTTAGAGGCATCTCCACGTAAAAGTCGTGAAGTGCTTTGGCAACTCACCGATCCTGAAGATTACGGTGAGATTCTTGATGAACTAAACGAAGACGTTAAAGATGATTTGGTGTCAAGAATGGCACCAGAAACCCTCGCGGAAGCGACCGAAGGTATGGAAACAGATGATGTAGCCTACGTCCTTCGAAGCTTGCCTGACGATGTCTCACGTGAAGTCCTAGCACAGATGGACGCAGCTGAGCGTCTATTAGTTGAAACCGCCCTCTCTTATCCGGAAGACACTGCCGGTAGTTTAATGAACACCGACGTTATCACTATTCGTGGTGACGTTGATGTGGACGTAGTATTGCGTTATCTGCGCATGAAAGGGGAACTGCCTGATGCCACTGACGCCCTCTATGTTATTGATGAAGAGAGCCGCCTAATTGGTGAACTTCCTATCACGACTCTGTTAACCACTCAGCCGGATGTTCAGATCAGTGATGTAATGGAAGACGCAGATGAAGCGATTGATGTCACCATGAGTGACTCAGATATTGCGAGTCTGTTTGAACGCCGTAATTGGGTATCAGCTCCAGTTATTGATGAGAACCAACATCTCGTCGGTCGAATCACCATTGATGATGTGGTTGACGTTATCCGTGAAGATGCCGAACACTCAATGATGAGTATGGCCGGTATGGACGATGATGAAGATACCTTTGCGCCAGTAGTTAAATCGGCACGTAAACGGAGCATTTGGCTCGGTGCAAACGTATTAGCCGCGCTCGCTGCAGCTTCCGTATCCAATATGTTTGAAGCAACTCTGGATCAAATGGCCGCCATCGCAGTTCTTATGACCATTGTCCCTTCTATGGGTGGCGTCGCAGGTAACCAGACCGTTGCACTGGTTATCCGTGGTATAGCACTCGGCCACATCGGTGACTCCAACAAACGCGAACTTCTAATGAAAGAAGCGGCTATTGGTCTGCTTAATGGCATCATGTGGGCACTGATTATTGGTGGTATTGTCGTTGCTTGGAAAGGTAACTGGATGCTCGGGGGGATTATCTCCGCAGCTATGCTCACCAACTTGTTTGTTGCTGGGGTTGCTGGGGTGACCATTCCAATTCTACTCAAGAAGATGAACATCGACCCTGCACTAGCGGGGGGAATGGCGCTCACAACCGTTACAGATGTTATCGGTCTATCGGTCTTCCTTGGCTTAGCAACCATCATGATTTAATCATGACGCTCAGAGACTAAAAAGCGCAGCTACCTTTTTAATAACAAATGGGGCTGCGCTTTTTATTTATCGATTGTACTTAGTTAAGGTTTGGCCCTAACCATTTCTCTGCTTCGAGCATATCCCACCCCTTACGATCCGCATAGCTCTGCACTTGATCCTGTTGGATCTGAGCGATCGCGTAGTAACGCGAATCTGGATGAGAGAAATACCAACCAGAAACCGATGCGCCTGGCCACATCGCATAACTTGTAGTTAGCGACATACCAATACTCTCTTCAACATTGAGCAACTCCCATAAGCTACCTTTCTCAGTATGCTCAGGACACGCAGGGTAGCCAGGAGCTGGGCGAATACCTTGGTACTTCTCACGAATCAGTTCATCATTAGACAGATTTTCATCTGGCGAGTAACCCCAGATTTCTGTACGCACTTTTTCATGCAGAAGTTCTGCAAACGCCTCAGCTAAACGATCCGCGACCGCCTGAATCATGATAGCGTTATAGTCATCGCCAGCCGCCTTATATTGGTCTGCAAGCTCACGCTCACCAATACCACCAGTCACGGCAAATGCGCCAATCCAGTCTTTCTTACCGGACTCTTTAGGCGCGATGTAATCAGACAGACAGTAGTTAAAACCTTTTGGCTTCTCAGTTTGCTGACGTAAATTATGCAGCACTTTCGCCACTTCAGTGCGTGACTCATCCGTATAGACTTCAATATCGTCACCAATACTTGCGGCTGGGAACAAGCCACACATACCACGCGCTTTAAGTAGTCCCTCACTTTCAACTCTATCTAGCAAATCATTGGCATCTTTAAACAGACGCTTCGCCTCTTCACCGACTTCTTCATGTTCCAAGATCGCAGGGTACTTACCCACAAGAGACCAAGTCATAAAGAAAGGAGTCCAGTCGATGTATTTGCGCAGTGTGGCTACATCAAAATCGTCAAAAACATGTACACCCGGTTTAACTGGCGCAGGTGGAGTGTAATTGTCCCAATCAATGGCAACTTTATTGGCACGGGCCTGTTCAAGAGTTACTGGCTTGGTGCGTGGCTTCTTACGATTATGCTGATCCCGTACTCGTACGTAATCTGCATCCAACTTCTCAACAAACGCTGGACGTAACTCATCAGAAAGAAGAGAAGTACATACACCAACCGCTCGAGAAGCATTGTTCACATACACCACAGGGTTCTTGTAGTTTTGTTCTATCTTAACCGCAGTATGTGCTTTTGAGGTGGTCGCGCCGCCAATCAGAAGTGGCAGGTCAAAATCAAGACGTTCCATCTCTTTCGCGACATGAACCATTTCATCCAGCGACGGGGTGATCAGGCCAGATAGGCCAATAATATCGACGTTCTCTTCCTTGGCGACTTTAAGGATCTGCTCACACGGTACCATAACGCCAAGGTCGATGATCTCGTAGTTATTACATTGAAGAACAACGCCAACAATATTCTTACCGATATCGTGAACATCACCTTTTACCGTCGCAAGCAAGATTTTTCCGTTTGAAGAACCCGCTTGTTTTGATGCGTTGATATATGGTTCTAGGTGCGCGACAGCTTGCTTCATTACACGTGCAGATTTCACCACCTGAGGCAAGAACATCTTGCCTTCACCAAATAGATCGCCAACGACGTTCATGCCATCCATTAGTGGACCTTCAATAACCTCTAAAGGTTTGCTGGCATTAACCCGAGCCTCTTCTGTATCTTCAACAATAAATTCAGTGATACCTTTAACTAATGCATGCTCTAAGCGCTTTTCGACTGGCCATGTACGCCACTCAAGCGCAGAAGCATCCTCTTCTTTTCCAACCCCCTTGCCTGCATATTCAGCAGCAATGTCCAGCAGTCGCTCAGTACCATCATCACGTCGGTTAAGTACCACATCTTCAACCGCTTCACGTAGCTTATCAGGGACGTTATCGTAAATTTCCAATTGACCCGCGTTTACGATACCCATATCCATACCATTCTTGAAACAGTGGTATAAGAAAACCGCGTGGATCGCTTCACGTACGTAGTTGTTGCCACGGAAAGAGAATGAAACGTTAGAAACACCACCAGAGATCATCGCATGCGGAAGGTCACGTTTGATATCAGCAACCGCTTCAATAAAGTCGACAGCGTAGTTATTGTGCTCTTCAATACCTGTCGCAACGGCAAAGATGTTCGGGTCGAAAATAATGTCTTCTGGCGGGAAACCTATCTCATCAACTAGGATATTATAAGCGTTAGTACATATCTCTAGCTTGCGTTGACGAGTTTCCGCCTGACCGACTTCATCAAACGCCATTACAATCACTGCCGCACCATAGCGACGAATCAGCTTAGCTTGCTCTACAAACTTCTCTTTACCTTCCTTGAGCGAGATAGAGTTGACGATACCCTTGCCCTGAATACATTTCAGGCCGGCTTCGATAACCTCCCACTTGGAAGAGTCGACCATGATGGGTACTTTGGATATTTCTGGTTCAGAGGCACAAAGATTTAGGAAGCGCACCATACACGCTTCTGCATCGAGCATGCCCTCATCCATATTAATATCGATGATTTGCGCACCATTCTCCACCTGCTGACGAGCAACTTCTAGCGCTTCATCATATTGCTCTTCTTTTATCAGGCGCTTAAAACGAGCCGAGCCGGTAACGTTAGTTCGCTCACCAACGTTGACAAACAGCGTCTCTTTTTCGATGGTCAGCGGTTCAAGACCAGAGAGGCGACAAGCGGTAACAAGCTCAGGAAGTTGACGCGGCTTAACACCCTCAACCGCGTTTGCCATTTGGCGGATATGTTCAGGCGTGGTACCACAGCAACCACCAATTAGGTTTAAGAAGCCACTTTGCGCCCACTCTTTAACATGCTCTGCCATGTCTTCTGGAGAAAGATCATATTCACCAAAAGCGTTCGGCAAGCCAGCGTTAGGGTGAGTAGAAACAAACGTCTCTGAAATACGCGAAAGCTCTTCAACATAAGGGCGAAGTTCGTCTGGCCCCAATGCACAGTTCAAACCAAATGAGATAGGTTGAACGTGACGAAGAGAGTTATAGAAAGCTTCGGTAGTTTGGCCTGATAGAGTACGACCGGAAGCATCGGTGATAGTACCTGAGATCATGACAGGTAGCTTGAAGCCTAGCTCTTCAAATACAGTATCAACAGCAAAAGCACACGCCTTGGCATTCAAGGTATCAAAGATAGTCTCAATAAGAATGAGATCAGAGCCGCCTTTGATGAGCGCTCGCGTCGACTCCGAATAGGCTTCAACCAATTCATCGAAACTTACATTACGATAGCCTGGGTCATTAACGTCAGGTGAGATAGAACAAGTTCGGTTCGTCGGTCCTAAAACACCAGCAACATAACGAGGTTTATCTGGCGTTTTCGCCGTCCACTCATCAGCGGCTTTTCGCGCTAGCTTAGCTGCTGCAAAATTTATCTCTTCACTAAGGCTTTCCATCTCATAGTCAGCCATAGCAATCGTAGTTGCGTTAAAGGTGTTAGTTTCAAGAATATCAGCCCCTGCTTCTAAGTAGGCTGAATGGATGTCCTTAATAAGCTGTGGCTGAGAAAGAACCAGTAAGTCATTGTTGCCTTTTAGATCACAATGCCAATCAGCGAAACGCTCGCCTCGGTAATCTTGTTCTTCCAGTTTATAATCTTGGATCATGGTGCCCATACCACCATCAATCAACAAGATACGTTGTTTTAATTGCGCTTCAATCTGTTGCTTTACGTTACTTCCCACAGTACAGCCTCATTCCTTTTTTTATCTCTCCATCCTATCACACATTTTAAAGGAGTCTAGACGTCTAAAACAGTTAATTGATGACTTAGTTATGACAAAAAATGTTTGCTATTTGTACACAGTAAGCAGAAAATCCCTATTCACAATTTGTTACATATTGAGATTATAATGTCGGTCTATTACACGCTCTGTTTTTTGTCAGCTGCTGCGATGTTGATTGCTTTCATAAACAGCAAGATAGGTAAAATGCAAACCACCATCGCAATCACTGCAGGATCGATGATGTTATCGCTCTTGATTCTTGTCGCTGGCCAAAACGACTGGTTTCATTTAACAGAAGTGGCTTCAAGCACGGTTGCGAGCATTAACTTTGAAGACTTTCTGCTCAAAGGGATACTCGGGTTTCTTCTCTTTGCTGGTGGGCTTGGAATCAAACTGCCTAACCTCGAAGATCAAAAGTGGGAAATTACTGCGTTAGCACTAGGGGCGACTTTATTCTCAACCTTCTTTATTGGCTTTGTTCTCTATGCTTTCTGCCAGTTTATCGGCATTCAATTCGACTTAGTCTATTGCTTACTATTTGGTGCTCTTATCTCACCAACTGACCCGATCGCTGTACTAGCGATTGTAAAAAAGCTCGACGCGCCAAAACGAATCTCAACTCAAATCGAAGGCGAATCCCTATTCAATGATGGCTTTGGCCTAGTTATCTTTGTCACCATCTTTACTATCGCGTTCGGTAACGAAGCACCGACTATCAGCAGTGTTACCTTGCTATTTATCCAAGAAGCGCTCGGCGGCATTTTATATGGTTTTGCTTTAGGTCTGCTGTTCCACTACCTAATCAGTTCTACCGACGATCACTCGATGGAGCTGCTGCTTACCATTGGGGTACCAACTGCAGGCTATGCATTCGCTGAGGTACTACACGTTTCAGGACCATTAGCTATGGTCGTATCCGGAATAATGATGGGTAACTGGACGCGATTTATCGGTTTCTCTAAAGAGAGTGAAGACCACCTAGATCACTTCTGGGAGCTCGTAGATGAGTTCCTTAACGGAGTCTTATTCCTTCTGATCGGTATGTCGATGCTGTTATTTGAGTTCCATAAAGAGGACTGGATTCTAATGGCCTTCTCAGTGCCACTGGTACTGTCAGCTCGCTACCTAAGTGTTTTCTTGTCTTATATTGGCTTTAAGCGTTTTCGTCAATATAACCCTTGGTCGGTCAAGATTCTTACCTGGGGGGGATTAAGAGGAGGGCTGGCATTAGCAATGGCCTTGTCAATTCCATCTGGCATCTGGGTTATTCAAGACAAGCTGATCGATGTAAAAGAGATTGTCTTAGTCATGACATACTCGGTAGTCGTGTTCTCCATCTTAATCCAAGGTTCAACCATTACGCCTATGATTGAAAAAGCAAAGCAGGAAGAAAAAGAAAATAGTTGATATTACCTGTACCAACACTCGAGTATTACACTAAATTATTGGAAGTTCTCTGCATTTTGTAACTTATTTGTTACCTAAAAAAACTAGCGTCAGCCACAATAGTGTGGCTATCTGTTAAAAAGTTTTCCGAGGTAACTACTAGGTATATCAATGGATGAGTTAACCCTAGATATTCGAACACTTAACTTCACCGTCATCATATTCTCCCTGATCTATTCTTCGGGGTTGTTCCTGTATCAGACTAAACAGAAAAACATTGCTGGCTTAAAAACTCTCGCAATGGGCGTATTATTGATCGGCGTAGGGCCTGCACTTTTGGGTTTACGTGACCAAGCGCCCGATTGGATAACCATTATTATTGCAAACTCGTTCATTATGCTTGGTTTTCTCAGCTTACTTTATGGTGTGAGCTTAGTAAGAGAGTTTGCTATTCGTGTCTTACACCTATTTTCGGTCGGGTTCATCATCGCATGCTGCCTGTTTTACTATTTTACGTATCACCAACCATCGATAGACGCTCGCGTCATTGTCCTGAGCCTGTACGTTAGTGCCTGTTGTTTGATGAGTGGTTGGGCGTTAATCAAGGGAAAACGCAATGATGCTTTAATGCCTATTTTGCTAATGGCACTGCCATTTTTCGCTTATGGCCTATTTATGTTACTTCGAACATTCATTGTCCTATTCGGCCCCCAAATCACAGACTTTATGGCCGCAGGTAACATTCACGCATTGACTTATCTATTTTGCTTAATCTTATTGGTGACGATTAGCTTGAGCATGCTTTGGATTAACAACGCCCGACTATTGCAATCGATCCATCATCTTTCACTAAAAGATCCCTTAACCGGACTTTATAACCGACGCGTCATGGATTCCGTTCTCCCTGAGCTTGTCGAAAAGGCACGAAAGCAGTCCACACCGCTCAGCCTAGTGATGACGGATATCGATGATTTTAAACAGATCAATGATGCTATGGGCCATGTCGTGGGCGACGAAACAATCGAGAGCGTTTCATCAGTCTTTACAAATCGCCTCCCCGAATCCGATGAGCGCTTCATTATCCGATTTGGTGGGGACGAGTTCATGATTCTCCTTTTTGGCTGCGATGCTGATTACGCGTATACAGTAATCGAAGAGATACGTGAGGAAATAACCACTGCAGTAAAAGTAAATCTCAGTGATCATCCATGTACCATGAGCTTCGGAATTGCCGAGCTCACTGACACAGATAGTCTAGATGACCTAGTCGCTGAAGCTGACATTGCCCTTTATCAAGCAAAACGCCAAGGTAAGAACCAAGTAGTGATCGCTCGTAGCAATGATCGTTTTATTCGCTAGCACCATTCATCTACAGCAGAACCAGCCATAAACCCAATGCATTATCAATTTGTAGGTTGGTCAACTATTTAAAGACCCAGCAGCATAGGAACTCATGTAGATACGCCAAGGCCACTCTTTCGAGTGGCCTTTTTTGTTTGGGATACGGGAAGGGACTTCGTCCTACGGATAACTGAAAAACGCTAGAAAACTGAACACATGGTTTCAACTTTCGGATGTTATTAGCGCCTGCGAAGCAAATAGCGGTGGCGTTTCTTAAGCAAAATCTTTTATCTTAACCGTTCGTACTGTGATTCTAGTAGCTGTATACTGCTAGATAGACAGATATTTTGCGTAGAAACGTTATCGCTTGTGCATAGAATAGCCACCATAACCCCATAGAGATTCACTACTCACTCCTGCGTCGTCCTATGAAATGACCGACTCCTAAGCTTAGCGCTCTCCTTAAACGCAAGAATCCCATTGCGTCAGCAACGGGATTCTAAAACGACGAAAGCCTAGTCGTAAGACTAGGCTTTCTAATAAGTGGCTGACGGTCGGGCTTGCGTTCAAGCGGGACTCTATTCCTTTGCAAAAGGAACGTTTCTTCAGATATTAAAAAACCCGACGCTTTCGCATCGGGTTAAATAAGTGGCGGAGTGGACGGGACTCGAACCCGCGACCCCCGGCGTGACAGGCCGGTATTCTAACCAACTGAACTACCACTCCGCAG
>NZ_JATABG010000020.1:0-20903 GCF_036533755.1 Vibrio sp. M260118
TTGGATAGGTATCAATTGGCTGAAAGCTGGCTTAACCTATGTGGTGCCGTTTTGTGTATCACTTTTTAGTAGTTGGCTTACCAGTCGCGATGCCAAGGCGCAGAGAAGTTAAATAGCGTTTTTGATAGTCGGATAGGCAGTGCCTATTATAAAAATCGTCATTTTCCATTTAGTAAAATCAAGAAATTAGACAACACTTAAGTTATGCAGTGAGGCTTGCACTTTAAGGAGACATAAATGGAATCATTGAAAGTTAAAGACTATATGACATTGCAAGCGGTTACCTTCACGCCAGAAATGTCACTCAGTGCCGCGTTAGATAAGGTCATGAACTCGAGATACCTTGGTGGCCCTGTGATTAATGACAAGAAGGAAGTGATAGGTTTTCTATCCGGACAAGATTTGCTCGATAAGCTGATTAAGGTCAGTTACTACTGTCAAGATACGCATATTGTTGCAGACTGTATGCACCCTGAAGTGTTGTCTGTGACTTCTGATACTTCAATTATAGAGTTGGCTGAAATGATGACAGTAGGGCGGCCAAAGGTTTATCCGGTGATCGATGGAGGTAAGTTAGTCGGTATTATTACCCGCCGTGATGTGTTAAGGGCGATTGGTAAAAATATCGCAGATTGCTTTAAACATCCGGTGTAACACGTCGTTGGATTAAATAGGTAAGAGGCTGCCAAACTCTCAATAACAGAACAGTACGAGAGCAAGCTAAATAATAGTTATTTATTATTAAAATTTTAGTTTGTTCTCTTTACTATGAAACCATCTAAATACCGCGGTTATAAATGCCAACACCTTACTTGTTTAAGAGACTTCATTTAGGTTATTTGATTTAGTGCTCTAGCGTGATTGCTGTTCAATGTAGTCAATTAACTGCTTTTGGGTTAACGGCTTGGAAAAGTGATAGCCCTGAAATATATCGCAGTTGAGCTGAGCGAGCGCTTGCTGCTGCTCGGCAGTTTCTACTCCCTCTGCAACCGTACTGATTCCGAGTTTGTGGGCAATAGTAACAATCCACTCAACCATAGTGTAGGCAGCTTTATCTTCGAGCATGTCATCAACAAAACTTTTGTCGATTTTTAACTCATCGATTGGCAACTGCTTAAGCAAACTTAATGAGGAATAGCCTGTACCAAAGTCGTCCAATGAGCATCGCATACCATGGGATTTAATTTGTCTGAGCAAGGTTTGTACCCCCGCTACATCTTCTATGAAAACGTTCTCTGTCACCTCGAGGACTAAACGTAAATTATCGAATTGATAGCTTTTTGTCAGCTCCATAAGATCTTCGAAAAATCTTTGATGGTGGAACTGAGTAACCGATATGTTGACGGAGAGAGTAATGTCACGCCCTGTTCGCTCCTTTATTTCCATCATCTGTTCGAGTGAGCGGGCAATCACAAACCGTCCTATGGCAGGCATGACCCCGATAGCCTCGGCTATGGAGATGAATTTATCTGGCGGAACAAATCCTAGTTGAGGGTTCTCCCAACGAATGAGCGCTTCAACTCCTTGTAGGGTGCCATCTGGCTTGACCTGCGGTTGATAGACCATGTAAAACTCATGATTCATCAGTGCATGTTTAAGTTCTAACTCGATCTGGGTTGCGTACAGATGCTCGTTCTTTAATCTGTCTTCAAAAAAAGTGATGGTATTGCGAGTGCGTTTTGACTCATACATAGCCAGATCCGCATAACGTTTAATCTCATCACTGTTGTCGCCATCTTTAGGGTAGTTAGCAACCCCAATACTGGCAGATAGAATGAACCGATAGTCTCGTATCTTGTAGGGTTGGTTAATTAGCCCCAATATGTTGTTGCTTAGCGCTCGAAGCTGTTCGGTTTTATTCTCAAAAGTCACCAGAATAAATTCATCGCCACTGTAGCGGATGACAATGTCATGTTCCGATGTGGCTGACAAAAGTCTTTTTGCGGTTTCACACAACACTAGGTCGCCAATTTCGTGGCCATAGTTGTCATTGATCGCTTTAAAGTTATCCATGTCGATAAATAGCATGCTGTAGTGGGCATTCGAGTCCAGAGTCGGCATGAAGCTGTCGAGGAAGTAGCGATTATTAAGGCGAGTTAGGTAGTCATGGTTTGCTTGATAGCTGAGCGCTTGTTGCTTGTTAAGCTCGTTGCGCGCAATACTTCGAAACAGAGCATAAATAACAAGTAGTGAAACGACAAATACAATGATGATTTGTGTCATCTTCTGAAAAAATATAGCGCGTATATCTTTAACTTTGACTTCACTCGACACCCAAAATGCATAACGTTTAATATAAATACTTGCGGTCAAAGCTTGGCGTTTGGGCAGCATTTTTTCATGAACAAAGGTTTTGCCAGATGCTTTGATTTCGTTGATAGGAAGTGCTAACTCGGACTCCATGCTACTAACAGTTTCCTGCATAGCTTGTTGATCAAGTTGAGATTTATAGATTTCTGGTTCATCTCGCAGCTCAATAGGTGCGAACTGGAAATACCGGTCACTATCACGAAATATATAGCTGCTTATCTGTGTGCCCTCATTTTCATCCTGCTCAACAAACTTGAATGCTTTGTCGATTAGAATGGAAGCACTAATGACAAGTACTGGCTGATTATATCTGTCGCGCACCGTGAGGTAGGCCGGCATGATTAGCTTTCTCATTGCTGTGCTGTAGTAGGTGCGACCAAACACAGCATGGTCTACCTTTAGTGCTTGTTCGAAGCTCTTTTTAGTTTCTTCAATTTCTAATAGATTGTATTGCTTCGGTAATAAGGTGGCATTTGATGCGGTATAGAGAGAGCCGTTGGGTTCTAGAACAGCGAATCCGACCATGGAGTCATCAACATCAGCGACATTTTTTAGAATGTTTTTGACCTTTCTGCGCTCTGGGACTTCACCATCTTGAAATATTTCGTTAGAGAGGATATTGAGAACTACCTCATACTGCTTTAACAATGCTGAGTATGAGAGTGCGACGTTGGTGGTGATACTGCTCTGGCGGGTAGCGAAGTCGTTATGGTTAGCTCGATAGGTGTCATACGTCGTATAAATGAACAGCGCCAGCCATGTCACGGTGAACAGGTGAAATGCCAACCAGATATTTCTTTTAATAAACGCCATTTAACTCAACAATTCCCTATATTAATCACTCAACTATAGCAGCTTTAATGCATATTGAAAGGCGGTTCAATCACGTATTTGATGGGCAATTTTAAGTAAACGTAACTCATTGACGCGGTTTTAATTGACGATGTTGCTTCGACCACAGATATTCCTCAACAATCAGCAGAAATAGTTTGACCTTGGAGTAGGCTCCAAGGTTTAAACTACTGGTGTACAGTGAATGGAGATAAACATATGTGCACTAAACACCAAGCATGTCGTTCAGACAAAGTAGCGATAAATCCTTCTCAAGTTGGCTCTTGCTCTAGCCCTAAAATCTCAACCATTAAGATGGCTGAGGCTACTAGTTCTGAATCGAGTTGTTGTAGTTCAAACAGCTGTAGCAGTGGCGCTGACCCGTCTGACGAAGAGGGCGAACCCAGTTCCTCTTCACGTTATACCTATAGTTGGATAATTGAAGGGATGGACTGCCCTGCCTGCGCTCGAAAAGTGGAAAAAGCGGTTAATCGAGTAGATGGAATCATTGAGGCTAAAGTTCTTTTTGCTACCGAGAAACTCATCATTACTTCGGACAATGCCGATGTTGCACAACTCGTGGAACAAACGATTCTAGATACCGGGTTCACTTTTACCAGTCCTAATTCAAAGTCTGCAAAACAAGTATCCACTGGGTGGAAGTCAGTGTTGCAGCAGAATGCGCAGATTATTGCTATTGCGTCTGCTATGGCGATTGCCGCTGCAATTAAACCAGTACTTCCTGAAATTAGTGAATGGATGTTTGTGATTACCTGTCTAGCAGGCTTATATCCAATTGGTAAAAAAGCGATTAGCCTCGCTCGCTCAGGCACCCCTTTTGCCATCGAAACCTTAATGAGTGTCGCTGCTCTTGGTGCACTGTATCTGGGAGAAACTGTAGAGGCAGCAATGGTGTTATTGCTGTTCTTGATAGGTGAGCGTTTAGAAGCATTTGCTGCATCTCGTGCTCGTAGTGGTGTTCAAGCCTTGATGGAGTTAGTTCCGGAAAATGCGATTAAGATCGTTGATGGTCAAAGAGTTGAAGTTTCAGTCAGTGAGTTACATCCCGGTGATGTGATTGAAGTCTCTCCCGGCGCACGACTACCTGCTGACGGTCAGTTGCTCGAAGAAGCTGCAAGCTTTGATGAAAGTGCGCTTACTGGCGAGTCGATCCCTGTTGAACGTTATCAAGGTGACTCTGTAATGGCAGGTGCCGTTGTAGTCGATAAAGTTGTGCGGTTTACCATTACCTCAAAGCAGGGCGAGAACGCCATTGATCGAATCTTACGTCTGATTGAAGAAGCAGAGTCGCGCAAAGCACCGTTGGAGCGGTTCCTAGATCGATTCAGCCGTTGGTATACCCCATTGATGATGCTAGTTGCTTTACTGGTGATCATTACGCCACCGCTTCTGTTTGCTCAGCCGTGGGAAACTTGGATCTATCGTGGTTTGGCTCTGCTTCTTATCGCTTGCCCTTGTGCATTGGTGATCTCTACGCCTGCCGCGATTACTTCTGGCTTGGCTGCCGCAGCGCGCAGAGGGGCGCTTATCAAAGGTGGCGCTGCGTTGGAACAGTTGGGTCGAATAGAGACCATTGCCTTTGACAAGACTGGAACCTTGACCAAAGGTAAACCGGAAGTCACTGATATTGTTGCCTTAGATGGTTGGACTGAGCAGGCACTACTGGCAAAGATTGCTGCAATTGAAGTGGGCTCAAGCCACCCATTAGCCGTCTCGTTAGTTAACAAAGCCAAGCAGCTGAATGTTGAAATCGTTGAGGCTCAGGACAAACAAGCTTTGGTGGGCAGCGGTGTTCGTGGTGTGGTATCTGGTGTTGAGTATCAGGTATGCGCGCCAAGCAAAGTTGAGGTGACGTTACCGGCTTCCTTAGTTGATCACATCGAACAACTTGAGGGAGAGGGCAAGACTGTCGTGGTCGCGATAGAGTCTCAGCAAAGCATCATGGGTTTAATCGCTTGGCAAGATACTCTACGTGAAGACTCAGCCCAAGCGGTAGCTGCACTCCAATCGTTAGGTATTCACTCGATAATGCTGACCGGAGACAACCCACGTAGCGCGGCAGCCATGAGCTCTAAGATTGGCATTGATTATAAGGCAAGCCTGCTGCCACAAGACAAGGTGAGTTACGTTGAACAGCTTTCAGCTAACGGTAACGTAGCGATGGTTGGCGATGGGATCAATGATGCGCCAGCGATGAAGGCGTCCAGTATTGGTATTGCCATGGGTGGAGGTACTGATGTTGCGTTGGAAGCAGCCGATGCTGCCATTACTCATGACCGTCTGCTTGAGTTAGCGAGCATGATCGAGCTATCACGTGCGACACTGAGTAATATTCACCAGAACATTGCTTTGGCACTTGGGTTAAAGGGAGTGTTCTTGGTGACAAGCTTATTAGGCATTACTGGTCTTTGGGTGGCGGTATTAGCCGACAGTGGTGCAACGGCAATCGTCACTCTGAATGCCTTAAGATTGTTAAAATTTAAGCCTAAGCGCGCTTAATTTCGATTTGAATTAGTTTGCCTCTGCTTTGTTGATGTAGGGGCTGTTTTTTATGCAACTACTGTTTATTCTCACTACGAAGTGTGATGTAAACCGTTTTTATGTGCAATTTCATTTCTTGTTGCGCTTATAGTTGTGAGTTGTGTCACTTCAAAGTTGTGGTGAGTTGGTTAGAGTAACTCTTGTACCCGATGAATTTATAGAGCGTACTTGTCAACAATCTACTGACAGACTGCGCCACAAAAGGAGCCCCCTATGTCTCAAGCTGTATTCCACCTTGGTGTTACTGAATCTGATCTTGCTGGCGCTACACTGGCGATTATTCCTGGTGACCCAGCACGCGTACAAAAAATTGCCGAAGAGATGGAAAATCCGGTTTTCCTAGCAAGTCACCGTGAATATACGCTTTACCGCGCAGAGCTTGAAGGCAAGCCTGTTGTAGTTTGTTCAACTGGTATCGGTGGTCCTTCAACTTCAATTGCTGTGGAAGAACTAGCGCAACTTGGCGTTCGTACTTTCCTTCGTGTAGGTACAACAGGCGCAATTCAACCACATGTAAACGTGGGTGACATGATCGTGTCAATGGGCTCAGTTCGTCTAGATGGTGCAAGTCTACACTTCGCTCCTATGGAGTTTCCAGCAGTAGCGGATTTTGAAGTTGCGACTGCAATGAAAGCAGCAGTGGAAGAGTCTGGTGCTACTGTGCATATGGGGGTTACTGCTTCAAGTGATACTTTTTACCCAGGTCAAGAGCGTTACGATACTTTCTCTGGCCGCGTTGTTAAGCGTTTCCAAGGCTCTATGCAAGAGTGGCAAGACATGGGCGTGCTTAACTTCGAAATGGAGTCAGCAACGCTACTCACTATGTGTGCAAGTTCTGGCCTAAAAGCGGGTTGTGTAGCAGGTGTTATTATCAACCGTACTCAGAAAGAGATTCCTGATCACTCAACGTTGAAAGAGACAGAAGCTCGTTCTATTAAAGTCGTGGTTGAAGCTGCACGCAAGATGCTTTAACTGCTAGATTAGTTGTGAATGAAAACAGCCACCAGTTCGGTGGCTGTTTTTTTATCCGCTAAATGCCATCTTCGGTAGTGGCTGATATAAGCTCTCTGTCATATCTGATAACATTTGATCATAGACTTGAGAAATGATCAGCGAAATGTCGGTGGTTAGCTGATAGAGCTCTTCACTGGTCATTTCTATCTCTTCGCTGGCATTAATTTCAGTTAATGCATGCATGGCTTTAGAACTCAGGGGCGATGCAACAGACAATGGGCTAATCAATGACAACTGGTTTAGTTTACGTCGCGTCTTATCACAATAATACTTTACTCGTAACATACCTTCAGGGTAGTGAAGATCTTGGATAGAGATTCTTAACTGTGTTAACCCTTCCATGCTATCGAGCACTTGTTGCCAGTTCATATGGTATTCGTCGCTGATCTCTTCACGACCAGACTCTATTAACCATGCAATAGCAATTTCATCCATCAAGAACATACAGTGTCTAATGGTTTTGCCATGAATAACCTGGTTACGAGCAATCGTTCTATGTTCCCACTCTTTATGCAGTTTCTTTAGTTTAAGCTGCAGAATACGGTACATAGGTTTGTTTTCGAACTGTGCCTGAGCGATGAGCTCGTTTGAGCGATCCATCATTGAATCGTAGATTTCCTCTAATTGACTTTGATGCACGTCAAAGTGATGGCTCGTTAATGCTTGATGAGTAATGGCTCTGTGCTGTCGGCTAAGCAGAATAAGTTGGCGCAGTAGAACAAGTATTTCAAACTTACGCTCTAGGCCTGTGTGGCGTTTTTTTGAAAAGTAGAATAGCGCCACCAGTACGGCACATGAAATAATTAATGAAATGAGCACAAACATAACCAACTCCTTGTTATGGCTTACCTATAAAGTAGTAGAGCAGGTTTGATGCCAGAAAATAAGTCATTAAATTTCAATTGCTTATATATTTATTAGAGTTGCGAGTGATCCAGGATGGTGCAAGTTAGCACTGAAAGCGTGAATTAGCGCACAAAAAAAGCCCCGCTGATTTCAGCAGGGCTTTCGATTATTGCAATGTTATTTACATCACGCGCATGCCAGGCTGTGCGCCTTCGTGTGGTTCTAGAATCCACAGGTCACTGCCACCAGGGCCTGCGGCTAGGATCATGCCTTCAGACATACCAAACTTCATCTTACGCGGCTTAAGGTTTGCTACCATCACTGTTAGCTTGCCTTCTAGCTCTTCAGGTTTGTACGCAGACTTAATGCCTGAGAATACTTGGCGCGTTTCACCGCCAATATCCAGTTGGAACTTAAGCAGTTTGTTGGCTTTTGGCACTTCTTCACAAGAGATAATACGCGCGATACGCATATCAACGGCTGCGAAAGCGTCAAATTCAATCTCATCAGCAATTGGGTCTTTGTCTAGCTCAGTTTGGCTTGCCTTGTTCTTTTCAGCTTCAGCTTTCTCTTTTGCTGCAACTTCTGCCGCCGCATCTTCTTTCGAAGCTTCAACCATAGCCTCTACCTTCTTAGGATCGATGCGGTTGAACAGCGCTTTGAACTTAGTAATTTCGTGGCCAGTTAGTGGCGCTGCAATGCCTTCCCAGGTCAGTTGTTGATTCAAGAACGCTTCTGTGCGTGCAGCAAGCTCTGGCATGACTGGTTTCAGGTAAGTCATCAGAACGCGGAATAGGTTGATACCAACAGAACAGATATCTTGTAGCTCTTGATCTTTACCTTCTTCTTTTGCGACAACCCACGGTGCTTTCTCATCAACGTATTGGTTTGCCTTATCTGCCAGCGCAGTGATCTCACGGATAGCGCGGCCAAACTCACGTGCTTCGTACAGCTCTGCAATGCGATCGGCGGCAGCTGCAAACTCACTGTATAGCTCAGGTTCAGCGAACTCAGCAGATAGCTTGCCTTCAAAACGCTTAGTGATGAAACCAGCGTTACGAGAGGCTAGGTTAACAATCTTGTTTACAACGTCAGCATTCACGCGCTGAGTGAAATCTTCAAGGTTAAGGTCTAGGTCATCAATACGGCTGTTTAGTTTCGCTGCGTAGTAGTAACGTAGGCATTCTGGATCTAGGTGATCTAGATAAGTTGCCGCCTTGATGAAGGTGCCTTTCGACTTAGACATCTTAGCGCCGTTTACCGTAACGTAGCCGTGAACGAATACATTGTTTGGTTTACGGAAGCCAGAGCCTTCTAGCATTGCAGGCCAGAATAGCGAGTGGAAGTAAACAATGTCTTTACCAATGAAGTGGTACAGCTCAGTAGTGCTGTCTTTTTTCCAGTACTCATCGAAGTTTAGGTCGTCACGCTTGTCACATAGGTTTTTGAATGAACCCATGTAGCCGATAGGTGCATCTAGCCAAACGTAGAAGAACTTGTCTTTTTCACCTGGGATTTCGAAGCCAAAGTAAGGGGCATCACGAGAGATATCCCACTGTTGTAGACCTGATTCAAACCACTCTTGCATCTTGTTTGCCGTTTCAGCTTGAAGTGAGCCAGAGCGTGTCCACTCTTGCAGCATGCTTTCAAACTGAGGCAAATCGAAGAAGAAGTGCTCAGAATCTTTCATAATTGGAGTTGCGCCAGATACCGCTGATTTAGGATCAATCAGTTCTGTTGGGCTGTAAGTCTCACCACAGTTGTCACAGTTATCACCGTATTGGTCTTCTGACTTACACTTAGGACAAGTACCTTTTACGAAACGGTCCGGTAGGAACATCTCTTTCTCAGGATCGAACAGCTGAGAAATCGTGCGGCTAGAGATAAAGCCATTCTTTTTCAGCTCAAGGTAGATGTGCGAAGCTAGCTCACGGTTCTCTTCTGAGTGAGTGCTGTGGTAGTTGTCGAAGCTAATATCGAAGCCAGCGAAGTCTTTTTGGTGCTCTTCACTTACAGCAGCGATCATCTCTTCTGGCGTAATACCCATCTGTTGTGCTTTTAGCATGATTGGCGTGCCGTGAGCATCGTCAGCACAGATGAAGTTTACAGTGTTGCCACGTAGGCGTTGGTAGCGAACCCAGATGTCAGCTTGGATGTGCTCAAGCATATGACCTAGGTGAATCGAACCGTTAGCGTACGGAAGGGCACAAGTGACCAGTAGTTTTCTTGGATCGTTTGCCATACTTAATAATCGCTTCTTAGGTGTATAAAAAATAGAGAGTAATACTACCTTATCCCACCAATGACTCCAAGGCTTCCAATATGGGAAACCCCCAGTTTTTTCAGGGTTCAGTCTAGGCGAGGGGAGTGTTACGATTAGATGCATAAGGAGGACCTATGCGTCAGTTCACTTCAAAGCAAGATTTCTGTGATTGGTTGAACCAATTTGAACACGCTAGCCTAGCCCCTGATTGGGCTTCGACGGCGAACATTGTTTCTGTAGAGTCAAGCAGCTTTAAAATCGAAATTCCATTCGCAGCCAATGGGTTAGTTAATGATCTAACGGCTTGGATTCAAACTGCTCAAGAGAGTGGAGAAGTTGCTTCATTCTCTTACGATGTGTCGGTTGCGACTAAGTCTTTAGAGACTCATGTTGCGGCTACCGTTAAAGGCGTAAAAAACGTCATAGCGGTGACCTCGGCAAAAGGTGGCGTAGGTAAGTCGACAACCTCAGTGAATTTGGCTTTGGCTCTTGCTAAGTCCGGGGCAAAAGTCGGGCTACTTGATGCCGATATTTATGGTCCTTCGGTGCCACTGATGTTAGGTCAGATGAATGCGCAGCCAGAAGTTCGTGACAATAAGTGGATGCAACCCATCGCTGCGCACGGTATTTATACCCACTCAATCGGTTATTTAGTATCGAAAGATGAAGCGGCTATTTGGCGTGGACCTATGGCGGCTAAAGCACTTGCACAGCTATTAAATGAGACGGAATGGCCAGATCTTGATTATTTAGTGATTGATATGCCTCCAGGTACGGGTGATATTCAACTGACTCTGGCTCAACAAGTTCCGGTAACAGGCGCTGTTATTGTGACTACACCGCAAGACCTGGCATTGGCTGATGCGCGTAAAGGGGCGGCAATGTTCAGCAAAGTAGACGTTCCTGTTGTGGGTGTGGTGGAAAATATGAGTTACCACATTTGTAGCCACTGTGGAGAGAAGGAACACATCTTTGGTGCTGGTGGCGCAGAGAAAATGGCCAGTGAGTATGGCCTAGATCTATTGGCTCAAATCCCACTGCATATTCAAATGCGAGAAGACATTGATAACGGCACGCCAACTGTCGCGGCAAGACCGGATTCTGAGCATGGCAAACAATACCTCGCTTTGGCTGAAGCAGTGAGCTCACGACTCTATTGGTTTGGCAAAACTAAGCCGGATTCGATCATGTTTACCATGGTTGAATAAACACTTAATTGCACTGCAATAAGAGCGCTTATTCAATGTAATCGTTTGCGCTGAAATCTTTTATTCCATTTAGCCGATCCGCGCTAATCCTGACTAGCAACCAGTGACTGAACTCCCTATAATCAGGCGGTTTATCTAAATTTATACTAATACGCAGAGCTCACCTCGATGAGCACTGCTAGTATTAGCATATGACACCAATCTAAATCATCGGGTGCAAGAATAATGTCTGATAATAATCAATGCGTCATTGTAGGTATTGCTGGCGCGTCTGCTTCTGGAAAAAGTTTAATCGCGAGCACTATTTACAACGAACTTCGTGAAAAAGTGGGCGATCATCAAATTGGTGTGATTACGGAAGATTGCTACTACAACGATCAAGGCCATCTAAGTATGGATGAGCGTGTAAAAACCAATTATGACCACCCAAGCGCACTGGACCACGATCTTCTGTGCGACCATCTAGAGCAGTTAGTTAAGGGACAAGCAGTAGAAGTGCCTGAGTACAGCTACACTGACCACACCCGCACAGAGAATACGACCTCAATGACGCCGAAGAAGGTGATTATTCTTGAAGGTATCTTGCTCCTTACTGATCCCCGCCTACGTGACTTGATGCACGCGACTGTGTTTATGGACACACCGCTTGATATTTGTTTACTACGCCGTGTTAAGCGTGACGTAGAAGAGCGTGGCCGTACTATGGATTCAGTACTTAAACAGTACCAAGAGACGGTTCGTCCAATGTTTATGCAGTTTATCGAGCCATCGAAGCAGTATGCAGACATTATTGTTCCACGTGGTGGTAAAAATCGTATCGCGATTGATGTATTGAAAGCCCACATTGCAAAACTTCTGAAATCTTAACGTTGAAAAGACGCTTAAGACTTTATTTTTTCTAAGATAAGTGGCACTTTTAGTGCCACTTTCTTTTTATGGCTCTCATAAAAAATTAACTGTTCATTTATACTTGGAGCTGACCCTTATATCTAAAGGCGTGCTCACTAAGCAAGGATAATGCTGATGAAGAAACTGCTTCTAATCGTAGCAATCCCAGTGGTTGTTATTGTCGGTGCTCTGATTGCACTGGTTACCTTAGTTAACCCTAATCAATTTAAACCTCTTATCGTAGAGCAAGCCAAAACGCATACTGGGCTCGAGCTTGTGATTGATGGTGATATCAGCTGGCAATTTTTCCCGTCGATTGGTTTTGAGCTCGGCCAAACTCAGCTACGTAACCCTCAGGGTTTTGAACAGATGAATATGTTCAAAGTTGATACGGTAGGTATTGATGTCTCTGTAATGCCTCTGTTCAGTCAACAGTTAGAGATCGGCAATATCACTTTGGATGGTGCAGCTTTCTCACTAGAGACGTTGCCAGACGGAACTAAAAACATTGATGCCTTGACTCAAGCACAGTCCGCGCAAGCAGAGCAAGCTACAGCGCCAGCTGCGTCAGAGTCTGCTTCGCAAGTTTCAGAGCCGGCAGCAGAACAAACAACTGATACCGCTTCTGCTTGGTCGATTAACTTGGCAGGTGTAACGATTTCCAATGCGTCGGTAGACATTCAAGATAAACAAGCAGGATCCTTTACTAAGCTCTATGACGTTTCGTTAAACCTTTCTCAGTTTGCGATTGATACTTGGACTAAGGCGGATTTTGCTGCCAAAGGTGAAGCGAATCAGCAGAGATTTACGGCTAAAGGTGATGTTGAGTTCAAGCTAGCTAAAGGCTTTAAAGAGTATGCACTTCGCAACATTAATTTAGACGCGACCTTTAGCGATCCTGCAACCCAGATCGATAGTGCAAAAATCGGTTTAGAAACATTTGAGTTTGATAAAGCCAATGCTTTAACGTATGCAGTGGTGGGTAACGCGGCTGGGTTAAACATTGACATGAAAGGCTCAGCTTCGTTATTGGTTGATCAAGCGATCAGTAATGTGCTGATGAACAAAATGATGCTAGATGCCACATTCAAAGGTGACTCGCTTCCTCAGTCACCCATGAAGGTAGATATGGCATCTGATTTGTCGTTTGACCTGACTAAGAGCCACCTAAGTTTTGTGCTCGAAAAGTTAACTGCGAATGCATTGGCATTTGATGGTAAAGCTGATGTGACGTTAGGCGATATTCCTAAGGTTCGATTTGCTTTGCATAGCCCGAATATCGATTTGGACGAGTTTTTAGGATTGGGCAAAGCGGCTCCGGCGCAAGCGCCTTCTGACACAGCCCCTGCTTCAGAGGCACCGCAGCAAAAGCCTGCACAAACTTCGCCACAGAAACCTGCTCAAGAAGTGGAACCTGATCTCTCTGCGCTGAAAACGTTGGATGTGAAAGGCGAGATCACCATCGACAAGTTCAAAGCTAACAACGCCAAAATGCAGAACGTAAAGGCGAGTTTCTCAGTTAACCGAGGTGTGGCAGAACTGACTTCATTTACTTCGGATCTGTATCAAGGCTCTATCAATGCTACCGCTCGTTTAGACGCACGAAAAACACCAGCGACTTATACAGCGAAAAAACGCATCAAAGGGGTAAAAGTTCAGCCTCTACTGGTTGATGTTGCTGACAACGATATGCTTGAAGGAACGGGTAACATTGATGTTGATGTCAAAGGCAGTAGCTTGACGCCAACAGGCATTAAGAAAAACCTTGTCGGTACCGTAGTGATTAACTTTGCTGATGGTGCTGTGAATGGTATCAATGTCGCGCAATTGATAAGGGAGAACTACGCCAAGATTAAAGGTGAAAAGTATGATGACGTTGACGGCGTACAGAAAACCGATTTTAGTGCAATGAAAGCGACGCTGAAGCTGAATAAAGGTAACGTAACAACGGATGATCTTACTATGCAATCGCCACTGCTGCGCATTCGTGGCAATGGTAGCGCGAACTACATCAACGAAACTGTCGACTTTACTGTCAGTACTTCTATCGTTGGTTCGCTAAAAGGGCAAGGTGGAAAAGATATTGATGAGCTAAAAGATGTGACGATACCAATTAATATCTCTGGCGCATGGGCTGAGCCAAAGTTCAAGCTAGTGTTTGATGATGTGTTGAAGCAGAAAGCTGAGAAAGAACTTGACCGCGGTCTGAAGAAGTTGGATGAGAAGCTTGGTGACAAAATTAAAGATGAGAAGACGCGAGACGCCGTTAACAGCTTGATTAAAGGGTTGTTTAACTGATCGGTTAGCCGACGAACGTTGCCAAACAACAGCAAGCCCTCAAGGATAGAAAATTCTATCTATCTTTGAGGGCTTTTATTTGGATGCTTGTTAATTAGAGACGGTGTAGCGTTTTCGGATTTCTTGGTACTCTGAGGTACGTTGAAACTCTTCTAAGGCTTGTTGCCATAGACGAAGAATTTTGGGATTAGTCCCCTTTGAAAAGGCGATGTATAGGTCAATGTCGAATAAATTGATTTCCGAGCGCACGATTTCATCCCGATTGATGCCTTCGGCATCGAGTAAACTAGGCATAGCGAACTCACCGGCTACCATTGCAGTCACCCGGTTGTAGCTGAGCAGCCGTGCATTTTCTTGCGGCTGATTTGTCAGCCAAAGGTTATCGAAGCCTAAGTCAATTAATGTTTGATGCTCTGGGTAGTTGGCTGTAACCGCAATGCTTTGCCATTGCCTGGCGCTGTCTATGTTTTCTGACGTCGAGTCAAAACGACGGCTATGATACAGATACACTCCGTCAGAGAGCATAGGCCCAACCCAATCAAACTTGCGGTCTCTAGCTGGGGTTCTGGCTACACAAAAGAGGGCTCGATTTGGCAACAGCTCTAACTGTTTTATTGCACGTGACCATGGCAGGACTTGGATTTCATCCTTTAAGTCTAATCGCTTCATCACGTGCTGGACAATTTCGACGCCGATTCCTGTCAGCTGTCCGTTTGAGTCGTAAAAACCAAACGGAGCGAAATCCTCGGTCATCATGGTAATTTTGGCGTTTACTGGCGATGTCAAAATGCAGCACACTAGCAATAATGCAGATTTCAAATTAAGCATGTTGTCTCTCTGTGGTTATTGATAGTTCACATAACAAGCTTGGTTGAAAAGGCCACAACGTGACCTCTTTACCTTTATGCTTCGAACCCATCAACCTGTCGGTTGAGTTCATTACTTTCTGCACCTAACTGTCCGCATAGCTGATCGGCGTGATTCAGCATTTGAACCATTTCACTACTATTTGACGCGATCTGCTGGATGTTTTGATTGATTTCCCCACTGACCGCCGATTGTTGGGTTGCAGCAGCAGCGATTTCAGTGTTCATTTGGTTAATTTGCTCGATTGAATCGCGAATGATATCTAACGATTGGGAAGCCGAGTTCGCGATAGCAATTGTTTTTTGACTACTGGTTTGACTCGACTGCATCGCCCCTACAGCACTTTGTGCACCTGATTGTAGTCGCTCTATCATGGTTTGGATTTCACCTGTACTTTGCTGAGTGCGTCCCGCTAAAGAGCGTACTTCGTCAGCCACTACGGCAAAGCCTCTACCTTGCTCACCAGCACGTGCAGCTTCAATTGCCGCATTTAAAGCCAACAAGTTGGTCTGATCAGCAATGTCACGGATAACATCAAGAACGGAAGCGATATTATTTACATCCGTATCCAGCAAGTTAACCACTTCACTAGCTTGACTTATTTGCTCAGACAGTTGCCCAATTGAGTCTAGTGCTTGTGCTATCGTTAGGTGAATAGTCTCTGTTTCACTACTTGCCTGATGGCTAAACTGAGCAGCCTCGTTCGCATGTTGACTAACACTGTGACTGGTTGCTTGCATTTCATTTACTGCTGTTGCTGCCGCTTCACTCTCTCTATGCTGAGATTGGCTAAACTCTGTCGTACTCGCAGTCGCTTGTTTTAAACCGTTCGCCATGTTTTTTACTTTGTCAGAACAATCCATAACATGCGTGACGGTTTGCTGAATTTTAGCGACAAACACATTGAACGAAGTGGCTAACGAACCAAGCTCATCGCGACTGACCACTTCTAATCTGCGTGATAGGTCACCTTCACCTTGGGCAATGTCTGCCATTGCATTGCTTATGCGATTGATAGGGCGAACCACAAACCTCATTGTCGTCCAGATGGTGACTAACACGGTAAGTAGAGTGACTATCATCGAAATAATCACAACGCGCTCGTTAGTTGAGATGGATTCGTCGACCTGCTGTTTTAGCATCAGTTGTTGCTCATCAATGGAATTACTAATGGTTTTTAGCTGTTTACGAATCACCTTAAACTGGCTGCTGAACTCCGCTGCCTTGTTTTCATAGTAATGAGCGGCCATTTCTGGCTGATCAATCATAGGCTCATATAAGCTAACCCAAGAACGTGTTGCACTCAGCAAGGTATCTAGGTTTGCATACAGGCTATCTGGCAATATTTTGTGTTCAAATAGGGTTTTAAGCTTTGCCATTCTTGGCTCAGCTCGATACGCGTTATCAGCGAACTCGTTTTGATGATAGTTTACTTCTGCTTGAGTTTGCGCTTGAGCGACGCCATTGGCCGCAACCATTACTTGGTACAAATCTCGATAAGCATCTTGCAAACTATCAATAGAGGGTTGCACAACATTGTTCAATTGAGCATTAAGATAAGCTTGTTTGTTGCTTTGCAAATATGAAACGGTGGAGCTAGCCACTACGCTGGTAAGAATAACCATCATGGGCAGCAGCATCTTTTTAGATATAGATAACTGGATCATCAATAGACCTTATTACATCACGGGAACGACAAGTGATTAGCGTAACCATGTAGGTCATTGAGCAAAAGAGACGGAATGTGACTGCCTATCCGTCTTTTTGATGTGGATATTTATAGTTGGGTCATATCTGACCCACAACCATGTTTTATGTAATTTAGTCGATAACTTTGTGCTTTGAAAATGATTACCAATCAACACCTTTCAATGCTTTAACACCGGACTCAAAAGCGTGTTTTACATTGCGAACTTCGGATACGGTGTCTGCCATTTCGATCAGCGTTCGATGTGCGCCGCGACCTGTAATGATCACCGACTGCATTTTAGGGCGATTTTCTAGCGCTTCAACGACTTCGTCGAGTTCGATATAGCCGTAACTGACCATGTAGGTCAGTTCATCAAATAGCACCACATCAATCGACTCGTCGCGTAGCATACGTTTACACTCTTGCCATACCGTTTGAGCGGCCTCTGTGTCGGCTTTTTTATCTTGGGTGTCCCACGTAAAGCCGGTAGCCATAACTTGAAATTCAACTCCTAGCTTTTCTAGCAGGTTACGTTCGCCATTGTCCCATGTACCTTTAATGAACTGAGCTACGGAACATTTTAAGCCATGTCCAACCGCACGAGCGACAGTACCAAAACCAGAGGTAGACTTGCCTTTACCGTTGCCAGTAATGACAAGTAGCAGTCCTTTCTCTTCTTGAGCTGCAGCGACGCGAGCATCCACTTGCTCTTTCACTTTTTGCTGTCTTTCTTTGTGACGTGCTTCTTTATTGGTTTCGGAGGTCATGGTAAATCCTTTTTAATTTCATAATTCTGTGTCTATGATAGCTTAATCACAGTATTGCAAAAACCTATGATTTACATGGGAAAGAAGTTAGAGACAAAGGTTGAATAGGAAATGAAGAAGCTATTAGTTGTGTGTATGGGCAACATCTGTCGCTCTCCAACAGGCGAAGCGATTTTGCGTGCCAAATCTAAGCAACTTGGCATTCCGGTTGAAGTCGATTCGGCTGGCACCATCGGCTACCACCAAGGCAACCCACCAGATTCTCGTGCCAAAGCGGCGGGTGAGCAACGTGGTTACTCATTCAAAGGGATACGAGCGAGAAAGGTAGTCGATAGTGATTTTGATGAATTTGACCTGATTTTGGCTGCAGATAGAGACAATTTTTCAGATCTTATTACTCAGTGCCCTCAGCACCTGCAATACAAGATAAAGCTGTTTTTAGAGTTTTCAGATTCTGATTACGATGAAATCCCTGATCCTTACTATGGGGGAGACAGTGGCTTTGAGTTGGTTTTAGACTTGATTGAAGACGCCTCAGAAAAAGTGCTTCAATCAATTTAAGAAAGGGATGGTGGTTGTTTATGCCGCCATCACCCGACCGCTGAAATAGTCGTTTGAAATAATATATTCTGTGTTGCGGATTAGTTCGTCTTTGACCTCTGCCCAATGTGAGCTGTCGTGCTCGGTTGCTGGTACGACACCACCGACGCGGATGTTAAATGGGTTAAGTTCTTTAGCCCAACTTTGAGTAAATCCAGCCACCATAGAAGTCGCGTTATCAAATCCAGATAAATCCTGATAGTGAGGATGGGAGATAACGTTGACGATCACGCCATTTTTTTTCTCTTCACGCATACGCTCAGCGGTGGCTTGGCCAAAACTGAATAGGGTTGCTGCCATCATTGATAACCTTTGAGTAAACAGATCACTGCCCTGATGATCAAAAATATTAGGCATTGCCTCTGCGGTCAGCGTGTTGATCAGTACATCAGGTGAGCGTTGCAACGTATTGTCGATAAAGGAGAATAGATGCTGAATAGAGCTCAGAGAATGATCATCAATCGGGCATTGATAAACCGAATCAGAAATTTCTTGGCATAGCTGATAGGTTTGCGCTAGTTGCGGTGTTTTTCTATCGCACAGAACTAATGTAGCGCCGAGTGAAGCAAAATGATATGCCAGTGTACTACCGATTTGTGAACCGGCAGCAGTGACTAAAACGACAGCGTTTTTGATATCCATTGGATTCCTCCTATAAGCGTTACGTGCTTAAAAAGTTGTCCACATAGCATGGTAGATTAACTGTGGTTTAGTTGTGAATAGTGTCAAATAACTTCGTCGTAAATATGACAATGTTCAATAATTTGGCTTTATTCACATTATGAAGGGCATTTGTTTTGTAAGTCCGAAAGATGCGACAGTGAAAGTGTGATCAAGGTGAGGATCTATGCCTGAGCTTGGATCTGGAAGGTACGCTGAGCTTTAATCAAGTTATTGTAAAGATCTATAGGTATCAACTCTTTAGGCTCTTTTTCACCCATAGAACGACGCTGGTGTCCTGACAAGTTGTGGTAGATCTCTTCAGGTAGATCGTGTGTATCTTCAGGCAGATAGCTTAAAGCGTCCGGACATAAATAGTGGCTGAGCTTGGTACTCACCATTCCTGCATTGTGAAATAAAGAAGCTTGCTTGGCAGAAATATCGTAAGAGCTCTGGTCGGAACGAAGCTGTTGCGGTTGTTGTAGTTCAAACCGTTTGCGCAGTGCTTGTTCACTGGTGTCGATTTCGTCGACTTTCTCTAGTGGGGTATTGTCGCGAACATCATCGGAAAACATAGACAAAATAAGCGCGAAGTCAGCTCGGCGTCCTTCATGCACGGCATTATTAATGCCCGTGCCGAACTGAAGCTCGCTGATTATAGCCGCTTTGTCTAACGTATGAATTTTCATGATGTTCCTCTCGTGTTGCTTTTATAGCGACTCAGCCCTGAGAAACTTTAGGAATATCATAGGTGAAATAGCAAAAAAGCCAGCAAAATGCTGGCTTTAAAATGACTAAATTTTAAATCCTAGGGGAAAGGATTATTTTGCTAGGTTTTCTGCAACGAAGTCCCAATTAACTAGTGCCCAGAAACCATTCATGTAGTCTGGACGAACGTTACGGTAATCGATGTAGTAAGCATGTTCCCATAGGTCAACAGTAAGAAGTGGTGTAACACCTTCTTCTGTTAGAGGCGTTGCTGCGTTAGACGTGTTAACGATGTCTAGTGAGCCGTCTGCTTTTTTAACTAGCCAAGTCCAAGAAGAACCAAAGTTGTTGATTGCAGAATCAGTGAACTTCGCTTTGAACTCTTCGAAAGAACCAAATGCCGCGTTGATAGCGTCTGCAACTGCACCTGTTGGTTCGCCGCCAGCGTTAGGCGCTAGACAGTGCCAGTAAAACGTGTGGTTCCAAATTTGTGCTGCGTTGTTGAATACACCACCCGTTGAAGTCTTAACGATTTCTTCTAGAGATTTGCCTTCAAACTCAGTGCCAGGGATAAGACCGTTTAGCTTAACAACATAAGTGTTGTGGTGCTTACCGTGGTGGAAATCTAGAGTTTCAGCTGAGATATGTGGTTCTAGTGCGTCTTTCGCGTAAGGAAGAGCTGGTAGTTCAAATGCCATTGCTCGATTCTCCATTTATATGAAAGGGTTGCCCCTCTCGATTGCTTCCAGTGATATTTATAATACATGGCTCGCAAGTGCCAACCATGGTCGTTTTGCTGACTTGCGCTATAGTTTAGCAAGTTTTTACTTTATTAAAAGCCTGGCCTCGACATTCTACGATGAAATTTTTCTATTAACCTCATCTAATTAATCGTTGAGACGGTATAACCATACAGATAATGGGCTTTATATTCTGTGCTAATGGTTTAGAATGTTGACAATATTTGCCGTAACTCCATTAAGAGGAAGCAATGGAAACCATCGATAAAATCAAACAGCAAATCGCAGAAAACTCGATCCTTTTGTACATGAAAGGCTCACCTAAACTACCTAGCTGCGGTTTCTCTTCACAAGCGGCACAAGCACTAATGGCTTGTGGTGAAAAGTTTGCATATGTAGATATTCTACAAAACCCTGATATCCGTGCTGAGCTGCCAGCTTATGCACAGTGGCCAACTTTCCCACAACTTTGGGTTGAAGGCGAGCTAATCGGTGGTTGTGACATCATCATCGAAATGTTCCAAAAAGGTGAACTTCAGCCGCTAGTAAAAGAAGCCGCTGAACGCGCAGGAACAAGCGAAGAGTAATCGCTAACAAAAATACTGTTTAAATTTACAGTTTTCTTGATTTCTAAGGGCCACATTCGTAATG